>NZ_JBFAAF010000128.1:0-10161 GCF_040639595.1 Micromonospora sp. NPDC023814 | reverse complement strand
GCCGGTGACCTGGCGGCAGTGGTTCGCCGACAGCGGCGCACGCCGCGTCGACCTGCCCACGTACGCCTTCCAGCACCAGCGCTACTGGCCCGAGGCGGGCGCCGGGTGGACCGGGGACGTCACCGCCGTCGGCCTGCGGCCCGCGCGGCACCCCCTGCTCGGCGCCGCCGTCGGCGTCGCGCACGCCGAGGGCTTCCTGTTCACCGGGCGACTGGCCCGGCGTACCCACCCGTGGATCTCCGACCACGTCGTCTTCGACACGGTGCTGCTGCCCGGCACCGGCTTCGTGGAACTCGCCCTCCAGGCCGGCGCGCACGTCGGTGCGGACCACGTCCGCGAACTCACCCTGGAGTCGCCGCTGATCCTGCCCGAGACCGGCGGCGTGGACATCCAGCTCTGGATCGGCCCGGCCGACGAGACCGGCTGCCGGTCCGTGTCGCTGCACTCCGCGGTCGACGGCGACCCGGCCGACGGCGCGGGGGAGCGGGCCTGGACCCGCAACGCCAGCGGCGTGCTGGCCAGTGGCCCCGCCGGACCGGGCGGTCCCTCCGGCTGGTCCGACCTGACCGCCTGGCCGCCCCCCGGCGCGACCGAGGTCGCCACCGACGACCTCTACCTGAACCTCGCCGCCCAGGGCTACGACTACGGCCCGTCCTTCATCGCGCTGCGTTCCGCCTGGCGGCGCGGCGAGGACCTCTTCGCCGAGCTGGCCCTGCCGGAGACCCCCGCCGCCGAGGCCGACGGGTACGGCCTGCACCCGGCCCTGCTCGACGCGGCGCTGCACACCCTCGGGCTGACCACCGCCACCGGCGCGCCGTCCGGGGCGGACATGCCCCCGGGATACGGCCGGCTGCCGTTCTCCTGGAACGACGTCGCCCTGCACGCCGCCGGCGCGGCGGCGGCCCGGGTCCGGGTCTCGCACACCGGCACCGACAGCATCTCGCTGCTGCTCGCCGACGTCACCGGCGCGCCGATCATCTCCGTCGGCTCCCTCGTCCTGCGGCCGGTCTCCGCCGACCAACTCCGCACCGCCGGGGGCGGCGGGACCGAGTCGCTGTTCCGGGTCGAGTGGGCCCCGCTCACCCTGGCCGCCGGCCCGTCGGCCGTCGACTGGGTGGTGGTCGACGACGCGGCCCTCACCGACGCGGTAGCGGCAACCGGGACGGCCGTGGCGGCGTACCCCGACCTGACCGCCCTGGCCACCGCGATGGACGACGGCGCGGACGCACCCGGCGTGCTGGTCGTGCCCTTCCTCGACCCGCCCGCGTCGGCGGACGTGCCGCGCGCCGTCGCTGAGGTGACCCACCGGGCGCTCGCCGTGCTCCAGCAGTTCCTCGCCGACGACCGGTACGCGGCCTCCCGGCTGGTCGTGCTGACCCGGGGCGCGGTCGCCACCGACCGGGACGCCGACCTGACCGACCTGGCCGGCGCCGCGGTGATCGGCCTGCTCCGCTCCGCCCAGTCGGAGAACCCCGACCGGTTCGTGCTGATCGACGTCGACGACGTGGCCGGTTCCGCCGCCGCGCTCGTCCCGGCCGTCGCCACCGACGAGCCGCAGGTGGTGATCCGCGCAGGCGTCGCCGCCGGCGTCCGGCTCACCCGGGTCCCCGCCGTGGCCGAGCCGCCGGCCGCCCCGTTCGACGGGGAGGGAACCGTCCTGATCACCGGCGCCACCGGCACCCTCGGCCAGCTCATGAGCCGGCACCTGGTGACCACGTACGGTGTCCGGCACCTCATCCTCACTAGCCGGCGCGGCCGGGCGGCCGGGGGGGTCGCCGAGCTCTGTGCCGACCTGGAGGCGCTCGGCGCGACCGTCACCGTCGCCGCCTGCGACGTCGCCGACCGGGCCGCCGTGGCGGAGCTGCTTTCCGCCATCCCGGCGGAGCACCCGCTCACCGCCGTCATCCACGCCGCCGGCGTCCGCGACGACGGCGTCATCTCCTCGCTCACCCCTGAGCGGATGGACGGCGTGCTGCGGCCCAAGGTCGACGCCGCCTGGAACCTGCACGAGCTGACCGCCGACCTCGACCTGAAGGCGTTCGTCTCGTACTCGTCGCTCGCCGCCACCGCCGGCGGCCCCGGCCAGGGCAACTACGCCGCCGCCAACGCGTTCCTCGACGGGCTGGCCCAGCACCGCAAGGCGCGCGGGCTCGCCGCGCTCACCCTCGCGTGGGGCCTCTGGGCCGACCGCAGCGGCATGACCACCGAACTGGACGACGTCCACCTCAACCGGATTTCCCGCTCCGGCGTCGCCGCGATGGAGGCCGAGGAGGGGCTCGCCCTGTTCGACGCGGCCTGCCGCAGCACCGACGCCGCGCTCGTCCCGGCCCGGCTCGACCTCGCCGCCATGAAGGTGCAGTTCGCCGGTGGCAGCATCCCGCCGCTGTACCGGGCGCTGATCCGCATGCCCGCCCGCACCGCCACCGCGGCCACCACCGGCGCGTCCCTGGTCCAGCAGCTCGCCGCGCTCGGCGACACCGACCGGGCCGCCGCGCTGGTCGAGATCGTCCGTGGCCAGGCCGCCGCCGTGCTCGGCTACCCCGACCCGGCGGCCATCGAGCCGCGCAAGGCGTTCAGCGAGTTCGGCTTCGACTCGCTGACCGCCGTCGAGATGCGCAACCGGCTCAACAACGCGTTCGGGATGCGGCTGCCGGCCACCCTCGTCTTCGACTACCCGACCCCGCACGACCTGGCCGCCTTTCTGGGTACGGAGATCGCCGGCACCCCGGTCCCCGTGCGACCCACGACCACCACCGTTTCGGTCGACGACGACGAGCCCCTCGCCATCATCGGCATGGCGTGCCGGCTGCCCGGCGGGGTCTGGTCCCCGGACGACCTGTGGCGGCTCGTGGCCGACGGCGTCGACGCGATCACCGACCTGCCCACCGACCGGGGCTGGGACCTCGACTCCCTCTACAGCCCCGACCCTGACGCCAGCGGCACCTTCTACGCCCGGGGCGGCGGCTTCCTCAGCGGCGTCGACCGGTTCGACCCCGGCTTCTTCGGCATCAGCCCCCGTGAGGCCCTGGCCATGGACCCGCAGCAGCGACTGCTGCTGGAAACCACCTGGGAGTCCTTCGAGTCCGCCGGCATCGACCCGACCGCCGTACGGGGCAGCAGCACCGGCGTCTTCGTCGGCACCAGCGGCCAGGACTACGGCTCGCTGCTCGCGTACTCGCCGGAGGCCGCCGAGGGCTACATGCTGACCGGGATGACCAGCAGCGTCATCTCCGGTCGGGTGGCGTACACGTTCGGCCTCGAAGGCCCGGCCGTCTCGCTGGACACCGCCTGCTCGTCGTCCCTGGTGGCCCTGCACTGGGCCGGCCAGGCGCTGCGGCGCGGCGAGTGCGACATGGCCCTCGCCGGCGGCGTGATGGTGATGGCCACCCCGACCGCGTTCGTCGAGTTCTCCCGCCAGCGCGGTCTCGCCGCCGACGGCCGGTGCAAGTCGTTCGCCGCCTCGGCGGACGGCACCGGCTGGTCCGAGGGCGTCGGCATGCTGCTCGTGCAGCGGCTGAGCGACGCCCGCAGGCAGGGCCGCAAGGTCCTCGCCGTGGTACGCGGCTCCGCGATCAACCAGGACGGGGCGTCGAACGGGCTGACCGCCCCGAACGGCCCCTCCCAGCAGCGGGTCATCCGGCAGGCCCTCGCGTCGGCGCGGCTGTCCACGGCCGACGTCGACGTGGTCGAGGCGCACGGCACGGGCACCACGCTCGGCGACCCCATCGAGGCGCAGGCGCTGCTCGCCACGTACGGGCGGGACCGGCCGGCCGACCGGCCGCTGCTGCTCGGCTCGATCAAGTCGAACATCGGGCACGCGCAGGCGGCGGCGGGCGTCGCCGGCGTGATCAAGATGGTGCAGGCCATGCGGCACGGGGTCGTGCCGGCGACGCTGCACGTGGACGAGCCGTCCCCGCACATCGACTGGACGTCCGGCGCCGTCGAGTTGGCGACGGAGTCCCGGCCGTGGCCGGCGGTGGACCGCCCCCGCCGCGCGGCGGTGTCGTCGTTCGGCATCTCCGGCACCAACGCCCACGTCATTATCGAGCAGGCCGACGAGCCGGTCGAAGCCGCGCCCGTGGAGCCGCGTCCGGGCCTGGTGGACTCCGATGTCGTCGTGTGGTCGGTGTCGGCGCGGTCGAAGGCGGCTCTGGCGGGTCAGGCGGCGCGGCTGGCGGAGTACGTGCGCGAGCGCGGTGACGTGGCTCCGGCGGCGGTGGGCTGGTCCCTGGCTGCCACGCGGTCGACGTTCGACCAGCGGGCCGCGGTGGTCGGCGCGGGCGCCGACGAGCTGTTGGCCGGGCTGGACGCGCTGGCGGCCGGTTCGCCGGCCGGCAACGTCGTCGCGGGCACGACCTCATCCCACGGTGCGGGTGCGGTGTTCGTGTTCCCGGGTCAGGGTGCGCAGTCGGCGCGGATGGCGGCCGGTCTGGTGGGTCGTACGCCGGTGTTCGACGCGAGGCTGGCGGAGTGCCAGCGGGCTCTGGCCCCGTACCTCGATGTCGACATCGTGTCGGTGTTGACCGGGGATGACGAGTCGTGGTTGGAGCGGGTGGAGGTCGTCCAGCCGGTGCTGTGGGCCGTGGGTATCGCTTTGGCGGCGGTGTGGCGGCATGTCGGGGTGAGCCCGGCTGCGGTGATTGGTCACTCGCAGGGTGAGATCGGTGCCGCGTGTGTGGCGGGGATCCTGTCGCTGGAGGATGCGGCGAAGGCTGTTGCGTTGCGGTCGCGGGCGCTGATGGTGCTGCGGGGCACGGGCACGATGGCGTCGTTGGACCTGTCGGTGGACGCGGTGACGGAGCGGCTGGCCGTGTTCCCCGGTGTGGGGGTGGCCGCCGTCAACGGCCCCTCCACGGTGGTGGTGTCGGGTCCGCCGCAGCCGGTCGCGGACTTGGTCGAGGCGTGTCAGGCCGACGGTGTTCGGGCCCGCCTGATTCCCGTCGACTACGCGTCGCATTCGGCTGCCGTGCAGGACGTCGCGGAACAACTCCGCGCTGACCTGGCCGACGTCGCCCCGCAGCAGGGTCACACCCGTCTGGTGTCGACGTTGACCGGGGACTGGGTTGACCCGATGTCGATGGACGCCGGTTACTGGTATGACAACCTGCGGCAGACGGTGCAGTTCGATGCGGCCGTGCGGGTGGCGGTCGCGGCGGGTCACACGACGTTTGTGGAGATCTCTCCGCATCCGGTGCTGACCATGCCGGTCACGGCGATCCTGGACGATGCCGGCGTCACCGGTCACACCCTGGGCAGCCTGCGGCGCGGCGACGACGACCCGACGCGGCTGCTGACGAACCTGGCCACCGCGCACGCCATCGGCCTGCCCGTCGACCTTACGACCATCCTCGCCGAGACGGACGTCGTGGCGCTGCCCACGTACGCCTTCGACCACCAGCGGTACTGGGTCGACCCCCCGGTCCACCGGGCACAGGACGTCAGCTCCGCCGGCCTCCAGGACGCCGGGCACCCGCTGCTCAGCGCCACGCTGACCTTCCCGGACAGCGAGCGGATGGTCTTCACCGGGCGGCTGTCGGTGCGTACCCACCCGTGGCTCGGCGAGCACCGGGTGATGGACAACATCCTGCTGCCCGGCACCGCCTTCGTGGAGCTGGCGACGTACGCCGGTGAGCAGGCGGGCTGCCCGACGGTGGAGGAGCTGACCCTGCTCGCCCCGCTCGTCCTGCCCGAACTCGGCGCGCTCCAGGTGCAGCTGATGGTCGGCGACCGGGACGACGACGGGCGCCGCACCGTCCAGCTCTACTCCCGGCCCTACCGGGACGGCTCGGACGAGATCCTGGCCGACGTGGCCTGGACCTGCCACGCCACCGGCCTGCTGGCCCCGCAGCCGGCCGAGGGCACCGCGCCCGCCTTCGACCTGGGGGTGTGGCCGCCGCCCGGCGCGACCCGCGTCGAGGCCGACGACTTCTACTCCGGCATCGAGGCGACCGTCTTCGGGTACGGCCCGGCGTTCCGCGGCCTGCGCGCCGCGTGGACCCGCGACGACGAGGTCTTCGCCGAGGTCGAGCTGCCCGCCGACCACCACGCCGACGCCGGCCGGTTCGGCGTGCACCCGGCGCTGCTCGACGGCGCGCTGCAGGCCATGTCGATCGGCGGCTTCCTCGGCCGGATGGGCGACGGGGCCGACGCCACGGTGCCCCGCCTGCCGTTCGCCTGGACCGGCGTCTCCCTGCTCGCCGCCGGTGCCACCGCCCTGCGCGTGCGCGTCGCGGCGGCCGGCGAGGTCGGGGTCTCCTTCCAGGTGGCCGACGCCACCGGCGCCCCGGTGCTGCACGTGGACTCGCTGATCATGCGCCGGGTCACCGGCGACTCGCTCGGCGCGGCCCGCTCCGGCCGGCACGAGTCCCTGTTCCAGGTGGACTGGCCGGCGCTGCCGGTGCCCACCGGCCCGGTGCCGGCGGCCACCCGCTGGGTGGTGCTCGGCGGCGACGACCTCGCCCTCAGCGCCGCCTGCGAGGCGGCCGGCGTGCGGGTGCGTGCCGACGTGGACCTGGACTCGCTGGGCGACCTGCTCGCCGGGGGCGCACCGGCGCCCGAGGCGGTGATCGTCCCGGTCGGCGGCGTCGGGGACCCGACGGACCCGGCGCTGGCCGCGCAGGCGCGGGCCACGACGCACCGTACCCTCGCCGCGGTGCGGACCTGGCTCGCCGACGACCGGTTCGCCGACTCCCGGCTGGTGCTGGTCACCCGCGACGCGGTCGCGGCGGGGGAGCAGCCGGTCGTCAACCTGCGCCAGGCCCCGGTCTGGGGCCTGCTGCGGACCGCGCAGCTCGAGCACCCGGGCCGGTGCCAGCTGGTCGACCTCGACGACACCCCGGACAGCGGCACCGTGCTGGCCGCCGCCATCGCCTCCGGCGAGCCGCAGCTCGCCGTGCGGGGCGGGCAGGTCCGTACGCCACGGCTCGGGCGGGTCCCGGCCGGGGTGGAGCTGCTGCCCGGCGGCATCGACCCCGACGGCACCGTGCTGATCACCGGCGGGACCGGCGTGCTGGGCCGCATCGTGGCCCGCCACCTCGCCACCACCCACGGCGTGCGGCACCTGCTGCTGGCCGGACGGCGCGGCGCGGCGGCCGAGGGCATCGCCGACCTCGCCGACCTCGCCGACACCGGCACCCGGATCACCGTCGCGGCCTGCGACGTCGCCGACCCGGACGCCCTGTCGGCACTGCTGGCCGGGGTGCCCGCCGACCATCCGCTCACCGCCGTGGTGCACGCCGCCGGCGTACTCGACGACGGCGTGCTGGAGTCGATGACCCCCGAGCGGGTGGACGCGGTCGCCGTGCCGAAGATCGACGCGGCGTGGCACCTGCACCGCCTCACCGCCGACCTCGACCTCGCGGCCTTCGTGCTCTTCTCCTCGGCGGCGGCCACCCTGGGCAGCGCCGGCCAGTCCAACTACTCGGCGGCGAACGCCTTCCTGGACGCCCTCGCCGCGCACCGGCGGGCCCGCGGACTCGCCGGCATCTCCCTGGCCTGGGGCCTGTGGGAGCAGGCCAGCGGCATGACCGGCCACCTCGACGACGCGGACGTGCGGCGGATGGCCGAGCAGGGCGCGGCGGGGCTCGCCACCGAGCAGGCGCTGGATCTCTTCGACGCGGCCTGGCGGCTCGACGCGGCGGCGGTCGTACCGATGCGGCTGGACGTCGGGACCCTGCGGACGCAGGCGGAGGCCGGCACGCTCGCGCCGATGCTCCGGGCCCTGGTCCGGGTGCCGCTGCGGCGCTCGGTCGACGCCGCCGGCGCCCGCGCCGGCGGGATGCAGCTGAGCCAGCGGTTGGCCGGGCTGGCCGGCCCGGAGCGGCTGAAGGTGGTGCTGGACGTGGTCCGGGCGAACATCGCCGCCGTCCTCGGCCACGCCAGCGCCGACGCGGTCGACCCCGGCCGGCTCTTCACCGAACTCGGCTTCGACTCGCTCACCGCGGTGGACCTGCGCAACCGGCTCAACAGCCTGTCCGGGCTGCGGCTGCCGGCGACGCTGGTGTTCGACTACCCGACGCCGACCGCGCTCGCCGAGAGGCTGACGAGCGAGATCGCCGCCGACGCGGCGCCGTCCACGCAGCCCATCTTCCAGGGCATCGACACCGTGGAGAGCCTGCTCACGGCCATCCCACTGGACGCGACGGCCCGGGCCCGGTTCACCGCCCGAATGCAGGACCTGCTGGCCAAGGCGTCCGACCTGGGCGCCGGAACGGCCACCGAGCAGGACAAGCCCGATCTCGAATCGGCCAGCGACGACGAGATCTTCGACTTCATCAGCAAAGAGTTTGGGATCTCCTGAGATGACCGGATTCTTCATCGAGGAAGGCGCCACCCGATGAGCGACGACAAGCTGCGGTACTTCCTCAAGCGGGTGACCGCCGACCTGCACGAGACCAAGCGCAAGCTGCAGACCGTCGAGGCACGCGACCAGGAGCCGCTGGCCATCGTCTCGATGAGCTGCCGCTTCCCGGGTGGCGTCCACTCCCCGGAAGACCTGTGGGAACTCGTCGCCGACGGCCGGGACGCGCTCACCGAGTTCCCGGACGACCGGGGCTGGGACCTGGCGTCGCTCTACGACCCCGACCCCAACAAGCCGGGCAAGAGCTACACCCGGATCGGCGGCTTCCTCGACCAGGCCGGCGCGTTCGACCCGTCGCTGTTCGGGATCTCCCCGCGCGAGGCCCTCGCCATGGACCCGCAGCAGCGGCTGCTGCTGGAGACGTCCTGGGAGGCCATCGAGCGGGCCGGCATCGATCCGCTGTCGCTGCGCGGCAGCCAGACCGGCGTCTTCGTGGGGCTGAGCACCTCCAACTACGGCATGGGTCTGCCGAACGTGCCCGAGGGCGTCGACATGTACATCGGCACCGGCAACACCACCAGTGTGGCGTCCGGCCGGATCTCGTTCACCCTCGGCCTCAACGGCCCGGCCGTCACCGTGGACACCGCCTGCTCGTCGTCGCTGGTGGCCCTGCACCTCGCGGCGACCGCGCTGCGCCGCCGCGAGTGCGACCTGGCCATCGCCGGTGGCGTCACCGTGATGGTCACCCCCGGCGTGTTCGTCGTCTTCTCCCGGCAGCGCGGCATGTCCGTCGACGGCCGGTGCAAGGCGTTCGCGGCCGGGGCGGACGGCACCGGCTGGGGCGAGGGCGGCGGCGTGCTGGTCGTGGAACGGCTCTCCGACGCCGAGCGCAACGGCCACCCGATCCTCGCCGTCATCCGCGGCAGCGCCCTCAACCAGGACGGCGCGTCGAACGGCCTCACCGCCCCGAACGGCCCCTCGCAGCAGCGGGTCATCCGGCAGGCCCTGGTCAACGCCCGCCTCGGTGCCGCCGACGTCGACATGGTGGAGGCGCACGGCACCGGCACGACGCTCGGCGACCCGATCGAGGCGCAGGCCCTGATCGCCACGTACGGGCAGGACCGCCCCGCCGACCGGCCGCTCTGGCTCGGCTCGGTGAAGTCGAACATCGGCCACACCCAGAGCGCCGCCGGCGTCGCCGGCATGGTCAAGATGGTGATGGCCCTGCGCAACGGCCTCATGCCGGAGACCCTGCACGTCGACGAGCCGTCCCCGCACGTCGACTGGACCGCCGGGGCGGTGTCGCTGCTCACCGAGGCCAAGCCGTGGCCGGAGCTGGGTCGTCCCCGCCGGGGCGGCGTCTCCTCGTTCGGGGTCAGCGGCACCAACGCCCACGTCATCGTGGAGGAGTACCGGCCGCGCACCGCCGCGCCGGAGGCCGTCGACGGCGAGGAGACCACCGAGGCCGCCGCCGTCGAGCCCGTGCGGCGACCCGGCCTGGTCGCCTCGGACGTGACGGTCTGGCCGGTCTCGGCCCGGTCGAAGGACGCCCTCGCCGGCCAGGCCGCCCGGCTCGCGCAGCACATGCGCGAGCGCGGTGACGTGGATCCGGCGACGGTCGGCTGGTCCCTGGCCACCACCCGGTCGACGTTCGACCAGCGGGCCGCGGTGGTCGGCGCGAGCGCGCAGGAGTTGCTGGCCGGGCTGGACGCCCTGGCCGGCGGCCTCCCGGCCGGCAACCTCCTCACCGGCGCGGTCACCGGCTCCGGTGCCGGCCCCGTCTTCGTGTTCCCGGGTCAGGGTGCGCAGTCGGCGCGGATGGCGGCCGGTCTGGTGGGTCGTACGCCGGTGTTCGACGCGAG
>NZ_JBFAAF010000127.1:0-10337 GCF_040639595.1 Micromonospora sp. NPDC023814 | reverse complement strand
ACCCCCACGTCACCCCGCTGCCCGCGGCGCCGCGGGCGGCCGCCCCCGGGCACCCCCCCGCGCGGCGGCGCCGCCGGGTGGACCGCCTGCCCTACCTGCTGCTCCTGCCCTGCCTGGTGATCATCGGCGTGCTGCTGCTCTGGCCGCTCGGCCAGGTGGTCGTGATGTCCTTCCACCAGCTCAACAACGTCCGCCAGCTACGCGGTGACCGCGAGTGGCCGTGGGTGGGGTTCGGCAACTACGCCGAGATCCTCGGCGACCCGTTCTTCCTGACGGTGCTGCGCAACACCGTCCTCTTCGCCGCCGCCAACGTCGTGCTCACCATGATCCTGGGCACCCTGGTCGGGCTGCTGCTCAACCGGCTCGGCAAGCGGATGGCCACCTTCGTCGCCAGTTGCGTGATGCTCGCCTGGGCCACCCCGGCGCTGACCGGCACGATCGTCTGGAAGTGGATCTTCGACGACACCAGTGGCCTGGTCACCTGGCTGTTCAACGCGCTGCCCGACGGGCTTTCGCAGAGCCTCTTCGGGCGCAGCGACTGGACCGGGTACGGCTGGTTCAACTCGCCCCTGTTGTTCTTCTCGATCCTGACCCTGGTGGTGGTCTGGCACTCGTTCCCGTTCATCGCGGTCAGCGTGCTGGCCGGGCTGAAGAGCGTGCCGAGCGAGCTGCACGAGGCGGCGCGGGTCGACGGCGCCGGGCCGTGGAGGGTGTTCTGGAAGATCACCTTCCCGCTGCTGCGGCCGGTGTTCGGGATCCTGATCGTGCTCTCCACCATCTGGGACTTCAAGGTCTTCACCCAGCAGTTCGTGCTGGCCGGCGGCACGCAGGACCGGCCGACGTTCATGCTCTCCATCTACTCGTACGCGGAGGCGTTCTCGCCCCCGCCCAAGTACGGCCTCGGCGCGGCGATCGCGGTGATCCTCACCCTGATCCTGCTGGTGGTGACCGGCCTCTACGTCCGCATGGTGCTCAAGCAGGAGGAGGACGCGTGACGCGACGCGGAGGCGGCGCAGGCGTGAAGCGGATCGCCCTCAACGGCGCGGGACTGCTGGTCGCGCTCTTCGCCGCGTTCCCGGTCTACTGGATGATCGCCACCTCGCTGAAGCCGAGTTCGGAGATCTTCTCGTCCACGCCCCGGCCGGTGCCGTCCGAGCCGACGCTGGAGCACTACCGGCAGATCCTCACCGGCAACCTGATCCCGGGCGTGACCTTCGCCGACTTCTTCCTCAACAGCGCGCTGGTCGCGGTCTCCACGGTGCTGCTCAGCGGCCTGGTCGCGCTGCTCGCCGCCACCGCCGTGGCCCGGTTCCGGTTCAAGCTGCGGACCACCTTCCTGATCATGCTGCTGGTGGTGCAGATGATCCCGCTGGAGGCGCTGGTCATCCCGCTGTTCCTGATGATCCAGCGGCTGGGGCTCTACAACACCCTGCCCAGCCTGATCCTCACCTACCTCGGCTTCTCGCTGCCGTTCGCGGTCTGGATGCTGCGGGGATTCGTCGCCGCCGTGCCGAAGGAGCTGGAGGAGGCCGCCGCCATCGACGGGGCGAGCCGGGCGCAGACCTTCCGGAAGGTCCTCTTCCCGCTGGTGGCCCCCGGCCTGGTGGCGACGAGCATCTTCTCGTTCATCACCGCCTGGAACGAGCTGATCTTCGCGCTGACCTTCATCAACGACCAGGAGAGCTACACCCTGCCGGTCGCGATGACGTTCTTCTTCGGCCGCGACGACACCGCGTGGGGCCCCGTGATGGCCGCCTCCACGCTGTTCACCCTGCCGGTGATCATCTTCTTCCTGCTGGTGCAGCGGCGGATGGTCTCGGGCCTGGTGGCCGGCGCCGTCAAGGGCTGACGCCCGCGTGAGGAAGGGTCCCTGGTCGACGCACGGCGCTGACCAGGGACCCTTCCATTGCCCCTCCGGGAGCTTCCGCGGGGCGGGCTAGGCTGACCGCCATGACGGGCAGGCTGGCATCGGTGAACCTCGGCGGCGTGACCGAGGCGGAGTGGGCGGGCGACGCGAGCGGGCGTACCGGCATCGACAAGCGGCCGGTGGACGGCCCCGTGCTGCTGCGCGCCGACGGGGTGGCCGGCGACTTCATCGGCGAGCGCGCCCACCACGGTGGCCCGGACCAGGCGGTCTACGCGTACGCCGAGGAGGACGCCGGCTGGTGGGCGACCGAGCTGGGCCGCGCCATCCGTCCCGGCGGGTTCGGCGAGAACCTGACCACGTACGCGGTCGACGTGACCGGAGCGGTGATCGGCGAGCAGTGGGCGATCGGGTCGGCGCTGCTCCAGGTGACCAAGCCCCGGACGCCGTGCACCACCTTCGCCGGCTTCTGGGGCGTACCGGACCTGGTCAAGCGGTTCACGGTGCGGGCGAAGCCCGGGGCGTACCTGCGGGTGCTGCGCGAGGGAGAGGTCGGCGCGGGTGACCCGGTCGAGGTGGTCGACCGGCCCGCGCACGGGGTGACGATCGGCGAGGTGTTCCGGGCGTTGAACCTGGAGCCCGACCTGCTGCCCCGGCTGCTCGACGCGACGGACCTGCCCGAGCCGATCCGGGAGAAGGTGCGTCGCCGCCTCGCCCGCCGCAGCTGAACCGCCGGCTGACCTGCCGCCTCGCCGGCGGTACGGGCGCCGGAGGCGTGGGAACGCGGAACGGGCCCCGTCCCGTGGGGGAGGGGCCCGTTCGGTGTCGTCTCGGCGGGAGCCGGGTTACCGGCTCAGCGGAGCCAGGGGATGTTGCGGTCGAGCAGGCCGCGCTGCTTGAGCTCCTTGCGCAGCGGGATCTCGTCGTCGATGTAGCCGTCCCAGTTGATGCCCCAGTAGTTGGCGGTGTGGGTGCCCTCGCCGCAGAGCTGGCGCTGCACCGGCGTGCGGTTGGCCCACCACTCGCCGTCCTTGTCGATGTGCAGCTCGTCCAGCGGGCGGATCCACCGGTAGGTGTAGCCGACGAAGAGCATCTTGCGCGTGATGGTCGACAGGTTGGTCGACCGGGAGTGCCACTGGCGGCGGTCGAAGATGAAGGCGTCACCGGGGTTCGCGGTGATCTCCACCGTGCCCTCCGGGTCCGGGTTGTGCACGGAGGTGTCCTCCGGGCGCGGCAGCGAGTTCCACAGGTGGCTGCCCGGGATCACCTTGGTGGCGCCCCGGCCGTTCTCCGACAGGTCGGAGAGCACGTAGGCCACCTTGAGGGAGAACATCGGCCGGGGGAGGTTCGGGTCCATCGTCTCCGGGTCGGAGTTCTGCCGGTACCCGTCCTGGTGCCAGCCCCAGTACGGCTTCTCCGGCTCCAGCGCCGGCGGGGTGACGTCCAGGTGGTTGTGGTGGGTGTAGATGTTCCAGCCGGCGAGGCCCCACATGTACGGGAAGGCGATCGGGTGGGTCAGCAGGTCGCCGAAGAGCTCGTCCCGCTCCAGGAAGCCCAGCAGGTGCAGGGTGCCGTCCTTGGTGGTGTTGCCCTTGGCCTTCTCCTCGGCGTAGACGCGGTCGACCGCCGCCTCCAGCGCCGCCCGGTGGTCCTCCGTCAGGACGTTGCGCAGCAGGAGGAAGCCCTGCTCGTGGAACTCCTTGCGGTCGGTGTCACTGATCGGTTCGTAACCGGTCCGGTCGCCGTAGTCGAACACCTCGACGTCCCCTCCCCATCGGGCGAAAACCATTGCTGGCACAGGCCGCCGATCGTAACGCGCTGGTTGCGGTGCGGGGTACTGCCCCGCGTGATATGCGACCGTTGCCCGAACCGTGGGGAGTTGAACCGCTACAATCCGTTGTCCTGTCGGGGGTCGCCGGGGCTTCTGTCCTGGAATGACGGATTGTGCGGTGACTGCCGGTAAGGAGACGGGAGTCGCTACGCCTCGGCGAAGACCTCGGCGACCACCCGGTCGCCGGTGGCCGCATCGTTGCCGACCTGGTTCCAGGTGCCGTCGCGGGCGGTCCACTCCAGGCCGCCGAAGCGCACCCGCTTCACCCCGTGGTCGTGCGCGTGGGAGACGAGCCAGTGCGCGTACCGCCAGCCCCGGCGCTCGTCGGCGGCGGGGACCGTGAGGCCGGTCAGGTCCGCTGCGGTGGTGGCGGCGGCCAGGCCCCAGTCCAGCGACAGCCCGCGGGTCAGCGCGGTCGCCGCGGCCGCCCCGCGCATCGCCGGGTCGCGGCCCACCGTGCAGGCCACCGCGCCGGTGGCGTGCCCGAGCAGGGCCCGCGTCAGCACCTCCGACTCGTCCGCCCACTTCTGGTACGCCTCTGGGAAGGCGGAGCGCTGCACCTTCTGCGCCGCGTCGGTGACCCGCATCCGCTCCCAGCCGCGCACCTTCTTCAGCGCGGCGTAGAACCGGTTCGCCGCGTACCGGGGGTCGCGGATCTCCTCCGGGCTGCCCCAGCCCTGGCTCGGGCGCTGCTGGAACAGCCCCACGGAGTCGCGGTCGCCCCCGGCGAGGTTGCGCAGGCCGGATTCCTGGTACGCGGTGGCCAGCGCCACCACGACGGCCCGCTCGGGCATCTTCCGCTGGATGCCGATCGCCGCGATCGTCGCCGCGTTGGCCATCTGGTCGGGGTCCAGGGCCACCCGGCCGTCCGCCTGCACCGTGCACGTCCGGCTGGACAGCGGCAGGCGCAGCTGCCCACCCACCTGCCGGATGACGAGCCAGATTCCGACCACGGCGACGAGGACGAGGACGACGCCGCCGGCCACGACTGCCCGAGTTCGCACCCACACCCCCTGATCGACAGTCCGACAAGCGTACGTCCCCCGTGGTGCCTGCCGGGGTCGTCCGACCGGTTCCCGCCGGCCCGCCGCGTGGCACCGACCGGCGGGGCCCGCCCGAGAGCGCCGAACGGCCCCGGGGGCGGGCCCGGATGTTCCCGTTTCCCGCGCGGCCTCACCTCTCCCGACGGTCGCGGGCGTCGGCGTCCCTACCGGCTACCCGGTCGACGGCGTCGCTGCCCGGCTACCGGTCGACGGCGTCGCCGTCGGCGGCGGGAACCCAGCGGGCCGGCCGCTTCTCCCGGAACGCCAGCACGCCCTCGCGGCCCTCCTCGGAGAGGAAGTACCCGGTCGAGAGGGTGGACAGCCCGGCGATCTCCTCCCGCAGGTCGGTCGCGGGCGGCCGGCGCAGCAGTTGCTTCGCCCCGGCCAGCGCGCCTGGCGCGCCCCGGACCAGCGAGTCGCAGTAGCTGGCGACGGCGGCGTCCAGCCCGTCGGCCGGCACGGCGGCGGTGACCAGGCCGATCTCCGCGGCGCGCCGGCCGTCGAAGGTGTCCCCGGTCAGGTAGAGCTCGGCCGCCGCGCGGGGGTGCAGCCGGGGCCGCACGGTCGCGGAGATCACCGCCGGGATCACCCCGATCCGCACCTCGGTGAAGGCGAACGTCGCCTCCTGCGCGCACACCGCCAGGTCGGCCGCCGCGATCAGGCCCAGCCCGCCGGCCCGCGCCGGGCCGGCCACCCTCGCCACCACCGGCTTCGGGCACTCCCAGACCGCCGCGAGCACGTCACCCAGCATCCCGGCCGGCACGCTCCCGCTGGCGTACGCGGCGGCGGTCTCCTTGAGGTCCGCGCCCGAGCAGAAGACCGGCCCGGTGTGGTCCAGCACGACCACGCGTACGGCGTCGTCGGCGACCGCCTCGGACAGGCCGGCCAGCAGCTGGGTCATCAGCGGCGTGGAGAGCGCGTTGCGGTTGTGCGGGCTGTCCAGGGTGAGGGTGGTCACCCCACGGGCCGTGGCGGCCCGCACGAGCACGTCGGGAGAGGTCATGCCGGGCACACTAGTGGCCATGCCCGGCGTCCTTCCAGAAGGCGAATCCGTTCCCGTCGACGGCTCGCTGCCCGCCGCCGCCACCCGCGCGGTCGGCGCGCGCGGCTTCGGCGTGTACGTGCACGTCCCGTTCTGCGCCAGCCGCTGCGGCTACTGCGACTTCAACACGTACACCGCCGCCGAGCTGGGCGGCGGGGCGAGCCGGGAGGGGTACGCCGACACCGTGCTGGCCGAGCTGGCGCTCGCCGGCCGGGTGCTGGGCGACGCCCCGCCGCCCCGGGTCGACACGGTCTTCGTCGGTGGCGGCACCCCGACCCTGCTTCCCGCCGACGACCTGGCCCGGATCCTCGACGGCATCGACCGCACCTGGGGGCTCGCGCCCGACGCCGAGGTGACCACCGAGGCCAACCCGGAGTCGGTGACCCCGGAGTCCCTGCGGGCCCTGCGGGCGGCCGGCTACACCCGGATCTCGCTGGGCATGCAGTCCGCCGCGCCGGGGGTGCTGGCGATCCTCGACCGCACGCACAGCGCCGGCCGGGCCACCGCCGCCGCCCGGGAGGCCCGCGACGCCGGGTTCGAGCACGTCAACCTCGACCTCATCTACGGCACGCCGGGGGAGAGCGAGGACGACTTCGCCGCCTCCCTCGACCAGGTCGTCGCCGCCGGGGTGGACCACGTCAGCGCGTACGCCCTGATCGTGGAGGACGGCACCCGGCTCGCCGCCCGGATGCGGCGCGGCGAGCTGGCGTACCCCTCCGACGACGTCGCCGCGGACCGCTACCTGGCCGCGGAGGCCGCCCTCGACGCGGCCGGATTCTCCTGGTACGAGGTGTCGAACTGGGCCCGCGGCGACGCGGCCCGGTGCCGGCACAACCTGCTCTACTGGACCGGCGCCGACTGGTGGGGCCTCGGCCCGGGGGCGCACAGCCACGTCGGCGGCGTGCGCTGGTGGAACGTGAAGCATCCCACGACGTACGCGAAGCGGCTGGCCGGCGGCGAGTCGCCCGGCCTGGCCCGGGAGGTGCTCACCGCCGACGAGGCGCACATGGAGGACGTCATGCTCCGGCTGCGGCTCGCCTCCGGGCTGCCGCTGGACGCCCTCGACGACGCCGGCCGGGCCGGCGCCGAGCGGGCGCTCGCCGACGGCCTGCTGGCCGGCCCCGACCACGCGGCGGGCCGGGCCGTGCTGACCCTGCGGGGGCGGCTGCTCGCCGACGCGGTCGTCCGCGACCTGCTGCCCTGAGGCGGGCAGGCCCCCGCCGTGTGGCGGCGCGGGCGGCAGGGCCCCGCCGTGCGGCGGCGCGGGGCCGGGTCCGGCCGGGGGAGCAGCCGGCCCGGCTCACCTGGTGAAGCTGTAGGCCATCGGGTAGCGGTAGAGCACGCCCTCGTTGGCCTTGACCCCGGCGACGATCCCGAAGATCAGCGGCACCAGCCAGACGAGCATCGGGACGAAGAACAGGATGCCGCAGGTGATCAGGGTGAGCACCCAGCTCAGCACGCCCACGACCGCCCAGGTGATCTGGAAGTTCAGTGCCGCGACGGCGTGCGCCCGGGCGGTCGGCGACTGTTGCCCCCTGGCCATCAGCGCGATGAGCGGCGCGACCCAGCCGAGCAGGCCGCCGCCGACGATCACCCCGGCCGCGCCGCCGAAGTGGGCGATCAGGGCCCAGTTCTTGTCCTCGTTGTTGGCGTAGCCGCCGGTGGGGGCGCCGTAGCCGCCGCCGGTCGGATAGCCGACCCCCGGCGGGGGGTAGCCGCCCGGCGGGGGATAGCCCCCGGGCGGCGGGTAGCCACCCGGCGGAGGGTAGCCGCCCGACGGCGGTTGGTCACCGGTGGGTGGCGGATAGCCACCGGGCGGGGGATAGCCGCCCGGGCCCGGTGCCCCGGACAGTGGTGCGGTGGGTTCGTCGGAGCCGGCCGGCCCGGGAACCCCCGACGGAGCGGCCGGATCCGGCCGGTCGCCGGGGTCCCCCGCTCCGGGAGGGCGAGGTGGTTCAGTCATGGACGTCACGGTAGGGGCCGCGGGCAAGGCCGCACCAGAGCGACTCCGACCGGGATGTCCGGATGATCGGCTCTGGCGCCGCCGGCTCCACGGGCCGTGTGGCGCCGGTCGGATCGCCGTCCCAGGTTGATCATCGCGTCGGCGGGCGCGCCGTCGTAGACTGGCACTCGTCCGTAGCGAGTGCCAGCAACCCCCGCCCCTCGGGGGCGCGGGGGTCCGACGTGCGACAGGAGGTGGGGAACGATGGGTCTCGACGACCGCAAGCTCGCCGTGCTGCGCGCGATCGTCGAGGACTACGTCGCCACGCAGGAGCCCGTCGGCAGCAAGGCGCTGGTCGAGCGGCACCAGCTCGGGGTCTCCCCGGCGACCGTCCGCAACGACATGGCCGTGCTGGAGGAGGAGGGTTACATCCGCCAGCCGCACACCAGCGCCGGCCGGGTGCCCACCGACCGCGGCTACCGGCTCTTCGTGGACCGGCTGTCCAGGGTCAAGCCGCTCAGCCCGGCCGAGCGCCGCGCGATCGAGCGCTTCCTGGTCGGCGCGGTCGACCTCGACGACGTGGTGCACCGCACCGTACGGCTGCTGGCGCAGCTGACCCGGCAGGTCGCCGTGGTGCAGTACCCGAGCCTGGCCCGCTCCACCGTCCGCCACCTGGAGCTGGTGCCGATCTCCACGACCCGGCTGATGCTGGTCATGATCGCCGACACCGGCCGGGTCGAGCAGCGGCTGGTCGAACTGCCCGGGCCGATCCCCGCCGACGACGTCACGGACCTGCGCCGGCTGGTCAACGAGAAGCTGGTCGGCACCCGGCTGTCCGAGACCCCGCCGCTGGTGCAGGCGCTGGTCGACGAGTCGGTGCCGCACCTGCGGCCGGCCATGACCACCCTCTCCACCGTGCTGCTGGAGACGCTGGTCGAGCGGCACGAGGAGCGGATCGCGCTGGCCGGCACGGCCAACCTCACCCGCGGCGGCCTGCTCGACTTCCAGGGCTCGCTGCGCCCCATCCTGGAGGCGCTGGAGGAGGAGGTCGTGCTGCTCAAGCTCATCGGCGAGGCGGAGCCGAGCACGACCCGGGTGCTGATCGGCGACGAGAACGAGATCGACAACCTGCGCGCCGCCTCGGTGGTCAGCACCGGCTACGGGCCGGGCGCGACGATCGTGGGCGGGCTCGGCGTGCTCGGGCCGACCCGGATGGACTACCCCGGCACCATCGCCACGGTGAGGGCCGTGGCACGCTACGTGGGCGAGCTGCTGGCCCAGAACTGACCAGTCAGGGCCGACGGCCGGCTCCGGCCGACGACCGGCGCAACGCGAGACGAACATGAGGACACGGAACGCAGTGGCCAGGGACTACTACGGCATTCTCGGGGTGAGCCGGGAAGCCTCCGACGACGAGATCAAGCGCGCCTACCGGAAGCTGGCGCGGCAGTTCCACCCGGACGTCAATCCGGACCCGGAGGCACAGGAGAAGTTCAAGGACATCAACGCCGCGTACGAGGTCCTCTCGGACGACCGGAAACGGCAGATCGTCGACCTGGGCGGCGACCCGCTCGCTCCGGGCGGCGGGGGCGCGGGCGGCCCGGGCGGTCCCGGCGGCGCCGGCCCGTTCGTCGGCTTCCAGGACATCATGGACGCGTTCTTCGGCGGCGCGGCCGGCGGGTCGCGGGGCCCGCGACCGAGGACCCGGCCGGGCGCCGACGCGATCCTGCGGCTGGAGCTGGACCTGAACGAGACCGCGTTCGGCGTCGAGGCGCCGATCACCGTCGACACCGCCGTGCTCTGCACCACCTGCTCCGGCGCCGGCACCGCGGCCGGCACCCACCTGGCCACCTGCGAGGCGTGCGGCGGCCGGGGCGAGGTGCAGTCGGTGCAGCGCACCTTCCTCGGTCAGGTGGTCTCCGCCCGCCCCTGCACCGTCTGCCAGGGCTACGGCACCACCATCCCGCACCCCTGCCCGACGTGCGCCGGCGACGGCCGCGTCCGCACCCGGCGCTCGCTGACCGTCAAGATCCCCGCCGGGGTCGAGGACGGCATGCGCATCCGGCTGGCCCAGCAGGGCGAGGTCGGCCCGGGCGGCGGCACCGCCGGCGACCTCTACGTCGAGATCCACGAGCGGCCGCACGACGTCTACTCCCGCAAGGGCGACGACCTGCACTGCCGGGTCACCGTGCCGATGACCGCCGCCGCCCTCGGCACCCGGCTGACCATCAAGACGCTGGACAGCGAGGAGACGGTCGACGTCAAGGCCGGCACCCAGCCGGGCAGCACACTGCGGCTGCGCGCCCGGGGCGTGCCGCACCTGCGCGGCACCGGCCGGGGCGACCTCTACGTCCACCTCGACGTGCGCACCCCGACGAAGCTCGACGCCGACCAGGAGCGGATGCTGCGCGACTTCGCCAAGACCCGGGGCGAGGAGGTCGCCGAGCTGACCAAGCAGGGCGGCTTCTTCTCCCGGATGCGCGACGCCTTCAACGGCCACGCCTGACCCGCACGCCCCCGGGCCGCCCCTGCATCTTGGCGGCGATCTGTCGCTGCTCGCTGGCGATGGCGGCCTCGCGGGCCTTCATCTCCGCGATGGACCGCTCGATCTCCGC
>NZ_JBFAAF010000126.1:0-11331 GCF_040639595.1 Micromonospora sp. NPDC023814 | reverse complement strand
CCTGCCAGTGCCCCAGCAACATAATGGTCACCAGCGCCGCCAGCTCCCACCAGAAGTCCAGGTCGAACGCGCCGAGACTGGTCGCCAGCGACGCGACGTACGCGACCACGATCGCCATCGAAATCAGCAGCATCATCCCCGGAGCCCGGTCGCGGACCTCGCGGATCCCGCCGACCAGGAACGGCCAGCCTCCGTAGAAGAAGACCACCGAGCCCAGAACCGGACCCACCCAGCTCATACCGGGAAAGTCGAGGGTGTAGCCGAACCAGTCCATCATCATGTGGCTGGTCACCACGATCGGCACCGTCAGCACCAAGCTCAGCCAGAACTTGCGCCGGAACTGCCCCGGGTCGTGCCCCGCGTGCTTGTCATGACCGCCGTGCCCACCGGCGGATCCTTGCCCCGCGTGGTCGTGGTGGCCGCCGGCGTGGCTACCCGCCGACCCGGGACCGGCTGAATGCCCCTCATGCGCCCCACCAGGGCTCTGCTCGCCCACCTGCACGTGATGCCCGTGGTGTCGCGCCTCACCGGTCACGTGCGCCGGGTCGGTATGGGTCGCGTGTTCGTGTCTCATGCCGTCCACCTCCACCGACACCATATACCCCCTAGGGGTATTAGCCAACCGTCGGGCCATGACCCACCCATCCCCTGCCACAACGAAGGTTCAGGAGGCCGACGGGCAGCACGCCGCATTACCCCTACCCCCAGGCCGTATCGGACTTTGACCGAAAGAGCGGGTACGCCCTCGCGTCATCCCAGCCGCCGGAGTGAGGGCGAGCCAGGAGGCTCCAGCACCAGACGGGACAGCGAGCGCACGGCGATCCCTGTCCATCCGGATCCGGCTCGCCGATTGTGATCACAAGGGCTGGAAGTCGAATGCGTGGCGGCCGGCTTCCAGGCCGGTGACCTTCGATAGGAACGCTCGGCCAGCCTGGTGCCGTCGCACGGCATGATGACTGCCCCCGCCTCGGCGCAGCTCCACCCGTTCGGGTTTCCTCTCGCGGGGCAGGCTGCTGAGTCGCCGCAGACGAGACCTGAACCGGGCTTACCGCCCGGAAATGTGAAACAACTACTTATAGCAGCCGAAGGCATGTTCGCCTCAGGAACCTGGAAAGCACTCCGACCAGACATGAATCCTTCTTATGTTCGTCGTGGCTCGTCTTCCTGAGCCGACCAGAAGGGAGTGAGGGACATGTCCAAGAGGTTTCTGATCAGGCTCGCCGGCGGGGTAGCGCTGGGCAGCGCCGCCCTGCTGCTCGGTGCCCCCGCCGCCGCGCTCGCCGCGCCCTACGGACACACCACGGAGCCCGGGGCCTGGGACCGCACCGAGGTTGTCTGCGCGACCAACGAGCAGAGCAACGACGTGATCGTCGCCCAGATCATCAGCGACAACACCATCCGGGACAGCGACGTCAGCGTCGAGCAGTCCGCAGCGGTCGAGACGACGAACGACAACAGGACTCAGCCCAACAACGTCGTCGTCTGCATCGGCGACATCGACGTCGACGTTGACGTGGAGTAGGACCAGGAGCTGCTCGAGTCGCTCCAGCATGCCGGTATCAGCGCGTCCGGCTCGCCGATGGGCCGGCATGCCAGCAACGGGGTGGTCTGGGTGACGAAGGCTTGAGGGGGTTCTTCGCGGGCAGCGGTCGGCTGCCCGCGAAGAAGCGCCAGTGGCCGGGGTCAGTGATGCCGGCAGAGCAGGAAACGGAGTGCGGTCGCCGCTTGGGCGGGGACAACGCCGTTGCCGAGCACGCGCAGCGCGGCGGTGCGCGCGTCGGACGCGCGGGGTGCGGGCAGGACCCGCACTGCCGCTGAGGGCAGGGTGAGGTGGAGCCCCGTTGCCCGGGGCAGCCTTCGTCCCGCCGGTGGCTCTTGGCGTTTGGGGCACATAGGCGCTTGATCGGTGATGTGCTGGGCTGTCGTGGCGCCACGACGGTTGTGACGCGACCTTGGAGGCAATCATGCAGAGCCGCGCGAAGGCGATGGGGCATGCGATCCACCCAATGTTGATCGTGTTCCCTCTGGGGCTGCTTGCCACCGCGGTGATCTTCGACATCGTGTATCTGGCCACCGACCGCCCGGGGTTCGTCCTGGCGGCGGGTTACATGATCGCGGCGGGGATCATTGGTGAGCTGATAGCGGGTCTGTTCGGTTTCCTCGACTGGCGTGCGACTCCGCCGGGCAGCAGAGCCCGACGGGTTGGCAGGTTGCACGGGGCTGGCAACGTCGTGGTGCTCGTGCTGTTCGCGATCAGCTGGATGCTGCGTGCCGGTGCCGACAGGTGGGAGCCCGGTGTCCTCGCCCTGGTGTTCAGTTTCGCCGGTGCGGCCCTGGCCGGTGTTACCGGATGGCTTGGCGGCGAGCTGGTCGAGCGGCTCGGGGTCGGCGTGGACGATGGCGCCGACGTGAACGCGCCGAGTTCACTGTCCCACAAACACGCCTGAATCTCCGATCGAACGAGGGGGTTGACCGGGCTGATGGCAAGCAGACACGAAACTCCGCAACCAACTGAGTTGAGCACAGCCCAGCGGTTGGCCACCGCCGGGCGTGCCGTCGCCCAAGCCTGCGGCACATGTTTGCCGGGGAGGACGAGACGCGGGGCTGAGCTGGCCGGAGCACTCGTCGTGCCAACCGTGAACAGTCGCGACGTCGACCGCTGCTGAGATGGACTGGGCCGGATGGGCGTTGTTCGGGTTGGTCGCTACCGTGGCGCTCACCGCAGCGCTTATCACTGCACAACTGGCCGCCCTTACTCGCCTCGACCTTCCCCTGGTACTCGGGACCCTCGTCACCGAGGATCCCGACCGGGCCCGGGTCGTCGGGTTCTTCATCCACCTCTGCGCCGGTCAGGGCTTCGCCCTCGGCTACGCGGCCATGTTTGCCCTGCTGCACCGCGCCACCTGGTGGATCGGGGCGCTGATCGGGAGCCTCCACGTCGGGATCGCGCTGACGGTGCTCCTGCCGCTGCTTCCGGGTGTCCATCCGCGCATGGCCTCGCAACGGGCGGGCCCGGCCAGCACAGCCGTGTTGGAGCCGCCTGGCCTGTTCGCCCTCAACTACGGGGTCCAAACTCCCGCGGTCGCGGCTGTCGTCCACATCATCTACGGAAGCGTCCTCGGACTGCTCCTTCAGGCCGATTGACCGGCGTCACGCGACTCGTGAGGAAGCCATCTCCATGACTGGCGGGCCCGACGTGACGTGGCCTCGGCCCCCAGCGCCCATCAGCGACCATGGGCTGCTGGGTGACACGCGCACCGCTGCCCTCGTCGCCCCTGACGGCGGGATCGACTGGCTCTGCCTGCCCCGCTTCGACGGCGAGCCCCTGTTCGGTCGGCTGGTCGGGGGCCCGGACGCCGGAACCTTCCGGCTCGGCCCAGCCGGGCCGGCCACGGTCGTCGAGCGACGTTACCGGCAGCACACGGCCACACTGACGACGACCTGGGCGGTGGGCAGCAGCCGTCTCACCCTCACCGAGGCCATGGTGGCCGAGGTCAGCGGTCGCCTGCTGCCCACGACACTGATCGTCCGGCGCCTGTCGGCCGAGGAGGCAACGGTGGACGCCGTCGTCGAGTTCGACCCTCGCCTCGGCGTACGGCACCGCAGGCCCCGAGTCCACCGCCGGCGCCGGGCGCTGGTGTGTGATTGGGGGTCGCTCGCGGTCTCTCTGGTCACCGCACCCGATCTCACCATCGAGCCAGGCCGACCTGCCTCGATCATGGTCAGGCCAGGCCGACCGATCACCCTCGTACTGGCCGTGGCCCACCGCGAGCCGCTGATCCACGTCGAACCGACAGCAGCCTGGGAACTGCTCATCGAGGACGAGAACCGATGGCGTGCCTGGACCACCGAAATCGACGCGTCGCTGCCGTTCCGGGAGCACGTCGTACGAAGCCTGCTGACCATGCGGCTGTTGACCTACTCGCCCTCGCAGGCGCCGGTGGCGGCACCCACAACGTCCTTGCCCGAGGATCCCGGCGGGGTGCGGAACTGGGACTACCGCTATGTCTGGCCCCGTGACGCCAGCATCGGCGTGAGCGCCTTCCTCAGCGTCGGCAAGGCAGCCGAAGCCCACGGTTTCCTCGCGTGGCTGTTGCACGCCAGCCGGCTGCAGCGGCCACGCCTGCCGGCCCTACTCACCCTCCACGGCCGCCACGTACCTACGGAACGGGAACTGCCCGGCTGGCCCGGCTATCTCGACAGCCTTCCGGTACGGATCGGCAACGGCGCCGCCGGGCAACACCAACTCGACGGCTACGGCTGGGTGATCGACGCCGCCTGGGCGTTCGCGCAGTCCGGACACCGCCTCTACACGGAGACGTGGCGCGCGGTGCGCGGCTTCGCCGACCTGGTCGCCCTTAGCTGGCAGGAGCCCGATGCCGGCATCTGGGAGGTCCGCGAACCCGGCCAACACGTACATTCCAAGCTCATGGGCTGGCTCGCCTTGGATCGGGCCCTGCGCATCGCTGACACCCACCCACTGCCAGACCGCCAACGTCGACGCTGGCAGAAAGCACGAGATGCCATCGCCGCCGAGGTCCGGACGCGCGGCTTCGACGCGACGACGAACAGCTACGTCCGAAGCTACGGCTGCCAGGACCTCGACGCGGCCCTGCTCGTCCTGCCGCTGCTGGGCATGGACAGCGTCGACTCGCCCCGGGTGCATGGCACCATCGACGCCATTCGGGACAGACTCTCCGCTGGTGGCCCCCTCCTCTACCGCTACCCGCCGGGACGTGACGGCTTCCCCGGTACCGAAGGCGCGTTCCTGCCCTGCTCATTCTGGCTCGTTCAAGCCCTCGCCCGCACCGGGCGCCGCAGAGAGGCGCTCGAACTGTTCGAGACCATGCTCGGCCACGCCAGCCCACTCGGCCTCTACGCCGAGGAACTGGACCCCGCGACCGGCGCCCACCTCGGCAACTACCCCCAGACGCTGACCCACGCCGCGCTCGTCCAAGCCGCACTCGCGATTCGAGACGCCCCCGCTCGCGATCCTGGATCCGCCTGACCGCCAGGGAAACGGCCTCCGCGATTGATCTACGAGGATATCCGCGCCTGGGCGCCGCAGGCGTTGTGCTTCGGCGGCATGCGCCGACCTCCTCGTCGCTCGCGCTGGCGGCAGTGAGGATGTCGTGGACGTCGGGCGGGACAGCCACGCGACCACCGTGCGCCGCAGCAGGCAACCACGTCCCTGCGGCGGTACGACTTCTGCGCGGGAGACGGGAGCCGTTTAGGCTCGTATTGATCCACTTTAAGGAGTTGGCCATGCTGAACCTGTCGCCCCCTTCCACGGCTGTCCTTCGTACCGCCGTCGCGGCCGCGCTGGCCGTTGGTGTCGCCGCGTCCATGCCAGCCTGCACCTCGGCGGCTCCCACAGCTGGGGAAGCCACCGCCTCGCCGGTGACATCGGCACCCGCCAGCGGGGCCGTGGACACGCCCTCGCCCACCGGCTCCACGCCGGGCAACGAGTCGCAGTCGGCCGGCCCGGGGGCGGCCGGCAGCGCAGACCCGATCATGCGGGGCGAGCGGCAGGTCGTTCTGCGGCCGGTCGGGTCGTTCGAGTCGATCCTGGCGGTCGACGCCAAGGGCCGACTGAACCTGACCGACGGCGACACGGACAAGGGCCTGTTCGTGTTGTTGCCCGCCAGCGGAAACCGCTACCAGATCCGGACCGCCAAGGCCCACAACGGCAGCGAGCCCGACTGCATGGGCCTGCGCGACAACGGCAGCGCCCCGGCGACGGTCGTGGCCGCTGCCTGCGACGCCGGCCGAGCCGGCCAAATGTTCACCATCGAGAAGACGCAGGAGAAGAGCCAAGGCCGCCCGACCTACACCATCAGCGGCGAGGGCGAGGTCCGCCTGCACGCATCGGACGCGCAGGGCCTCATCGCCCAGCGGGTGGGCGAGGCCGGCAAAGGCCTCACCTTCGACTTCGTCGACAACGGCGCGGCGCCCGCAGGCCCGGGCGACTGAGCGCCGCGCGCTCCCTGCAACCGATCCGCCGACTTGAGCCGAGGGCAGTGACAGTCAACTGACGTTCCGGTTCCCGGCGGTGGGGGCGAACCTCGTCTCCACCGCCGGTCTGCATCACATGCTTTACGAAGCCGCCTCCGCCGTCGCGGCCGACCAACTGGCCCCCAACGGCCGGCGGTCGAACCCGTCTCGCCAGACGTCGGAGGACGTCCTTGAGAGGCCGCACAGTTCGTCCAGGACGATCTGGCTCGCTGCGGTGAGAGCTGATCGGCTGCGCACGGCCGCATAGACGTGGCGGCTCAACGGTCGGCGCAGCGGGCGGGTGTCGACGTGGTAGCGACGGTCGACGGCAAGCTCGGGCAGGAGCGACACGGACAGGCCGGCTTCGACATGCGCCAGAAGCAGTTCGTAGCTGGCGAAGCGGCCAGCCACCACCGGCTCGAAGCCGGCCTGCCGGCAGGTGCTCGTCACCAGGTTGGACAGGTACGTGCCGGGCATATCGATGGACCACGCTGAATCGGCGAAGTCGGCAAGGTCCGCCGGTTCGTCCGATGCACCCTGCGACGGTGGCAGCACGAGCACAATGGCATCGGTGAGCAGAGGGATGGTATGCACGTCAGGGTGCAGCGGCATGGACCCGTCGATGAAGTCCGCCGTCACGATGATGTCGTAGTCGCCGCGACGCAGGGCCGGTTGGCTTGCCTGCGGATCGAGTTCGGCGACCTCAAGCTCGACCCTTGGATGCGTCTTCTGGAGCCGCACGGCGAGCGGAATGACGACGGCCCGGATGGCGCTGGAGAAAGCCGCGAGGCGTACCGGTCCCGTTGGTTGTCCGGAGAGGCCCTGTAGGTCCACCTCGGCGGCCTTGATCTGGTCGAGGATGATGCGGGCGTGTCGGGCGAGCGTGCGCCCAG
This sequence comes from Micromonospora sp. NPDC023814, assembly GCF_040639595.1. NCBI lineage: Bacteria > Bacillati > Actinomycetota > Actinomycetes > Micromonosporales > Micromonosporaceae > Micromonospora > Micromonospora sp. NPDC023814. Next base: position 4,444 of record NZ_JBFAAF010000126.1, on the reverse strand, counting down.
CAGGCGTGAGCTGTACGCGGCGGCCGGTGCGCCGCAGGAGTTCGGTGTGGGTCTCCGCCTCCAGGACCGCCAGCTGCGCCGACACTGCCGACGGACTCATGTGCAGGGCCGCGGCGACGGCCCGCATGGTGCCGAGGCCGTCCAGCAGGCTGAGCATCTCCAGGCGTGCCGTGTTGAGCCGCATCGGAAACTCCTTGTGCATGAATTCCGCACAGCGTAGCCAGAAACCTCAGCTTTTCGCGCATAACGAACGGCCCTATCGTGAGGCGTATGACGCTGACTACGGAGCAGAGCGCCGCCGAACAGTTCTGGTCTGACGTCGACCGCCATCTGGTGCGCTACGGCGGTCCGTTCACGCCCGAGATCATCGAGCGCGCGGCCGGCAGCTTCGTGTACACCGCCGACGGCCGGCAGATCCTGGACTTCACCTCAGGTCAGATGAGCGCCATTCTCGGCCATTGTCATCCCGCGATCGTCCACACGGTGCAGCGGGAAATCGCCAGCCTGGACCATTTGTTCAGCGGCATGCTGTCGCGCTCGGTCATCGACCTCGCGCGCCGGCTCGCCGAGTCCCTCCCCCCGCCGCTCGAGAAGGCGCTGCTGCTGACGACCGGCGCCGAGTCGAACGAGGCGGCCATTCGGATGGCCAAGCTCGTGACGGGCAAACACGAGATCGTCGCCTTCGCCAAGTCGTGGCACGGCATGACGCATGCCGCGGCCGCCGCAACATACAGCGCCGGCCACCGGGGCTACGGGCCTACGCCGCCGGGAAACTTCGCGATCCCCACGCCCAACCCGTACCGCCCCGACTTCACCACCTCCGACGGCGAGTTTGACTGGCAGCGGCAGCTCGACTACGGCTTCGCCCTCGTCGATGCCCAGTCGTCGGGGAGTCTCGCGGCGTGCATCGTCGAGCCGATCCTCAGCTCTGGCGGCATCATCGAGCCACCGCCGGGCTACTTCGCCGCCCTGGCGCGCAAGTGCCGCGAGCGCGGCATGCTGCTGATCGTCGACGAGGCGCAGACCGGTCTGTGCCGCACCGGCACGTGGTACGCCTTCCAACGCGACGGCATCGTGCCCGACATCCTCACACTGTCCAAGACGCTGGGCGCCGGCCTACCACTCGCCGCGGTGATCACGACCGAAGAGATCGAACAACGGGCACACGACCTGGGTTACCTCTTCTACACCACGCACGTGTCCGACCCCCTCGTCGCCGCCGTCGGCAACACCGTGCTCGACGTCCTCCACCAGGAGCAGATGGACATACGGGCACGGGAGTTGGGCGGGTTCCTGCGCGCCGGCCTGCTTGACATCAGAGACCGGCACGACGTGGTGGGAGACGTACGGGGGCGCGGCCTGATGCAGGGGATCGAACTCGTCATCGACCGGGAAACGCGGGAAGGCTCGGACGTCCTCGGCGCCCAGGTCACCCGCCGCTGCCTCGAACTTGGCCTCCACATGAACGTCGTGCAACTGCCCGGCATGGGAAGCACCTTCCGGATCGCACCACCCCTCACCACGACGCGAGAGGAACTGGCCCTCGGTCTGGAAATCCTGGACCAGGCGATCGGCGAAGCGGCGCCGGCCTGACCGGCCGCGTCACCCCGTTTTCGTCGGCGCTGATGGCGTCACCTGACCGTCGACGCAGATCAGGTCGAGTAGGGAGTAGGGCGTTCGCGTCTTGGCTCCTGCTCCGTTACCGCGCTCAATGACTCGCGACGATGCACGAGGTCGTTAGGATTGTCCGGGTGGGAGCAGCGCCGAATCGCCGCCGACGCCGACTCATCCTTCCCGCGCTGCTGTTCGTCGTCGGCGCGCTGGCCCTCGCCCTCGTCTCCGAGTTGAGCAGTTCGCCGCTGGAGCGGATGCTCGCGGCATTGCCGGTCTGGGTGTCGGTCGCCGTCGTGTTGGGGCTGCTGACGGCGGGGACCGCCGCGACGGTCGCCTACGAGCGGCTGTCCGGCGGTGCGGACGAACATCGGGCGGAGCCGACCCCGCGGGTGCGGAATCGCAGGGCGCTGACCAGGACGACGACGGTCGTGGCGATGGTGGCGGCGGGTGCGGGCGGCGGCGCGGTGGCGGGGCCGCCGGTGGTCGCATGGGTCTCGGACTCGATCGCGGCAGCCAGCCGTCCCCAGTGGTCGGCCGAGGTGCTCTACTCGTTGCAGGAAAGGGCGACGCACCCGGTGTCGCTGAGTCGGGACGGATCCACACTCGCGGCGGGCTTCTACGACGGGACCGTCATCGTCTGGGACGTCGGGACGCGGGCCAGGATCGTCCTGCGCGGCTGCAGCGGGCTGGCCGCCCTGGCCCTGTCGCCGGACGGCGGGACGTTGGCGGTGGTCGGCTACAGCCGCTCCCGGGAGTGCCCTGGCAGTCACTTCAGCCTGTGGGACGTTGACGCGCAGGCCAAGCTGGGCGGGTGGCAGGTCCCGACCGTCACCCCGGTCACGGTGGCGTTCAGACCGGACGGAAGGGTGCTCGCCTTCGGGGGCGAGGAAGCTGACGACGGGTCGGGCGGCGCAGCGGACGACAAGGCGCCCGACGGAAACGTACAGCTCTGGGACGTCGGCAAACGTGCGCGCATCGCCGAACTCGTCGCGGGGAGGACTCCCATCACGGCGCTCGCCTTCAGCCCGGACGGCCGGACCCTCGCGGGCGGCGGTACCGACTGGAGCCAGGTCAGTTCAGACGTCTATCCCACCACGGCAACTCTGTGGGAGCTCGGAACCCGGAAGGTGGTCGGCACCCTGACCCTGCCGCCGAACACCCATCTGCGGGCGCTCGCCTTCAGCCCCGTCGGCGACGTGCTCGCCACTGGCGGTGGCAATGACGACGGGGCCACCGAGACCGTGATGCTGTGGGACGTCGTGTCCCGGACGAACACCGCCACAATCGAGGCGGAGGACAAGGCGGCCAACTCGTTGGCGTTCACGCCGGACGGCCGGACCCTGGTCGTCGGGTTCGCGGTCGGCGAGCAGGGCGACGGCGAAGTCGAACTGTGGGACGTCGCTGACGTCGAGCGGCTGGAGACTCTGGCTCACCCGGGAGGTGCGGTGACCTCGGTGGCCGTCGGCGGGGCCGGGCGGGTGCTCGCCAGCGCCACCTACGACGGCTCGATCCGACTCTGGACGAAGGACGGGTGAGCTTGCACCACCCGCCTGGAGGCAGGCCCGTAGATGCTGGCGACTCACCTCGCACAGAGCGGCCACGGCATTCGGCCTGGTCGTGAGCAGGTTTGCCCAGACCGAGGCGGACGCCGGGGAGAGCCTCGTCGGCATGCTTCACGACTGACACCAGGTTGAGCAGGCTTCACCCTCGCCGGTGCGTCACCGCAACAACCGCTCAGCCGGCCCGAGATCGGGTCCGGCGCGCCACGGACCGTCCCGAGCAACGACACCCTCCAGCTCAGCGCAGCACACGGTAGGTCACGTGCGTGACCGAGGTCGCGGCGCGCGACTTCACCTGCTCGAGTTTCAGCGGCGGGACGCCCTCGAACAGCCGCGTGCCGGCGCCCAGCGCGAGCGGCACAATGTGCAGCCGCACCTCGTCGATCAGGCCGGCGGCGAGGTACTGGTTGATGGTGGTCGCGCCGCCCAGGATCGCGACATCGCCGTCGCCGGCCGCCGCGCGTGCCTGTGCCAGCGCCGACTCGACTCCGTCGGTGACGAAGTAGTACGTGGTGCCGCCGCCCATCGGCTGCGGGTCGCGCGGGTGGTGGGTGAGCACGAAGACCGCGGCGTGGAACGGCGGATCGTCGCCCCACCAGCCGTTCCACTGCCGATCCCACTCGCCACGCACTGGGCCGAACATGTTGCGCCCCATGATGAATGCGTTGGCGGCGGTCATCTGGTCGACCTCGGCCCGGTTCTCGGAGGGAGTATCGAACATCCACGCGTGCAGCTTGCCGCCCGAGCCGTCGCCGCCGTCGTCGCCGAACGGGCGTTCCTCGGTCTGGTTGAGCCCGGCCGAGTACCCGTCGACCGAGATCGTGATGTCGCAGATCGCCCTGCCCATTCCTCTGGTCATTGCTTTCTCTCCTCCTCGTAGCGACCTCCGTCGCCTTCGCGGGATCGCGTCCCGCGGAGTGGGGTAGGGCCGTGAGTCTCTGCTCGTCCGTTCACATTTCCGGGTCGTGGTCGGGGTCGGTTTTGGTGCCGGTGTCGTTGCGGGGGTTGGTGCTGGTCCCAGAAGGTGTCGTCGATGAGCCATGGACGGCTGCACCCAGGCCGGGCCAGGACGTGGCCCGGCCTGGGTGCAGCATCGCGAGGGTGCGCTCACGTTCGGGTTTTGCCGAAGAAAGGGAAGACATCTCGTTCCGCAGCTGCACGTAGACCGATTCGACATCGTGACTGGTCAGGTGCTCGTCGGCGGGTCGGCTTGACCTGGGGCGTTCGGGTTGGATCATGGTTGGGTGTGCGGAACGCCGTCGATCGTGGAG
>NZ_JBFAAF010000125.1:0-11900 GCF_040639595.1 Micromonospora sp. NPDC023814 | reverse complement strand
GCCCGGCGCGGCGCGTTCCACGTCCACCGACAGTGACCTCCCGCCACTCGCATTAGATGCGAGATCGTCGCATCCAATGCGACCCGCTTGTCAAACGCGCAGGTCAGGAGGGACGGATTCGCACCCCCTTGCAGCAAGGAACCGCATCCACGAGGTCTACAGCCGGCGAAGCCGCTACTCACGCGACCAGCAGCGCAAACCTCAGCCGCAGTTCGCACGCGAACTGTCTTGTATTCGCATCAGATCGAATACGGCGGCGGTTGTAGTTTCCGGACCAAAAACAACGCCAACGAGTTGCAAAGACGCGTGCCCGATGTCTGAACCCAACCGGGGGACGCGGCCGTCGTACGAGGGGACAAACCCGGGGTCCGGCATGGCGGGAACACCCGACCGGCGGCCGCGGGCTCATGTGTCGGCCGTGCACGTGCCCTTGGGAGGCCAGTGTGCTTGACAGCGGAACGGCATTCGCTCGGCGAGTGCGGCTTCATCGGTTGTATCGCCATCGTGAGGACCGGCTCTTCGTCGTGCCATTGGACCATCCCATCTCGGACGGACCGGTGACCGGCGGCGGCCGGCGACTCGATCACCTGGTCGGTGTCCTGGCCGCCGGCGGCGTCGACGCCGTCGTGCTCCACAAGGGCAGCCTGCGGCACATCAACCCGCGCCGGTTCACGGACGTCTCGCTGGTCGTCCACCTCAGCGCCAGCACCGTGTTCGCGGCCGATCCGGACGCCAAGGTGCTGGTTGCCAGCGTCGAGGAGGCGCTGCGCCTGGGCGCCGACGCGGTCAGCGTGCACGTCAACCTCGGGTCTATGCAGGAGGCGCGACAGCTCGCCGACCTGGCCACCGTGGCCGACGCCTGCGACCGCTGGAATCTGCCGCTGCTGGCGATGATGTACCCCCGCGGCCCGCAGGTCACCGATCCGAATGACCCGGAGCTGGTCGCCCACGCCGCGACCGTCGCGGCGGAACTGGGCGCGGACATCGTGAAGACTCCCTATCCGGGATCGGCGGCGAACCTGGCCCTGGTCACCAATAGCTGTCCCGTCCCGGTGCTGCCGGCCGGCGGTGCCGCGCTGGCCGACGAGGCGGCCGTGCGGACGTTCGTCCAGGACGTCTTGGCCGGCGGGAGCGGCGGAATCGCCATGGGGCGCAACGTTTTCCAGGCATCGGACCCTGGTGCGACCGTGCGGATGCTCTCTGCTCTCGTCCACGCGGATACCTACGACGACATCCGAATCGGAGCTGGCAAATGACAAAGATCGTGTGGCTGGACGTGCGGGGTACGGCCGAGGAGATGCGGCCGGCGCTGATCGAAGAGGGAATTCACCAGCGCGTCGACGCGGTCGTGTCGGACCGGGCCGAGGAGCTGACTGCCCTGCCACCGACCGTACGGAAGGTGTTCTTCCCGGACGCCGAGCCGGACCTCGACACGTGCGGTGACGTCGACGTCGTGCTGGTCGACATCGGCCTGCACGGCGCCGTCGAGGAATGGGCGGCACGCCGCCCGGAACTGACCTTCGGCGCGTTCCTCGAGGTCACCGACGCCGACACTTTGGAGGCGGCCTGCCGCGCGGCGCGGTCGGGCGCGTGGACGGTCATCCTCTTCAAGGACCCTACCAAGATCCCGCTGGAGATCGTCCTCGCGGCCGCGGCGAACGCCCCAGGCGGCCTCATCACGGTGGCCGCCGACGTCACGGAAGCCGAGATCATCTTCGGGGTTCTGGAGCGCGGCGCCGACGGTGTCATGCTGCGGCCCGAGCGGGTCGGCGACATCACCGCGGCGCAGGCGGCGGCCGACGCGGTATCGCCCGAGCTGACCCTGGTCGAGCTGGAGGTGACCGCCACCCGGCACGTCGGCATGGGCGAACGGGCCTGCGTCGACACCTGCACCCACTTCCAGAAGGACGAAGGCATCCTGGTCGGTTCCTACTCGAAGGGGATGATCCTGTGCGTCAGCGAGACCCATCCGCTTCCGTACATGCCGACCCGGCCCTTCCGGGTCAACGCAGGCGCCATCCACTCGTACACCCTGGCCGGTAACGGGCGGACCCGTTACCTCAGCGAGCTGGGCGCCGGCGCGCAGGTCCTCGCGGTGGACACCAAGGGACGCACCCGGACGGTCACGGTCGGCCGCGTGAAGATCGAGTCCCGCCCGTTACTGTCGATCGACGCCGTGTCCGCCGACGGCGTCGTGGTCAACCTCATCCTCCAGGACGACTGGCACGTGCGGGTGCTCGGCCCGGGCGGCGCGGTGCTCAACAGCACCGAGCTGAAGCCGGGCGACCGGCTGCTGGGCTTCCTGCCCACCGAGGACCGGCATGTGGGCTACCCGATCAACGAGTTCTGCCTGGAGAAGTAGGAGATCCGATGCGTGTCGCGATCGTCGGGGCGGGTATGGGCGGGCTCGCCCTGGCCGTCGCCCTGCAAGAGGCCGGAATCGATTACCAGATCTACGAACGAGCACCCCGGCCGACCGAGATCGGCGCCGGGATCCACGTCGCGCCCAACGGCGTACGACTGCTGACCCGCCTCGGCCTGGCCGGGCGTCTCGACGAGATCGGGGCACGCCCGGTCGCCATCGAGTCCCGCCGCTGGCAGGACGGCACGGTGCTGGGCCGAACGCCGCTGGACGCCGAGTTCGAGCAGCGCTACGGGAGGCCCTACTACGTGGTTCACCGGATTGCCCTGCACCAGGAACTACTGCGCCTGGTGCAACCGTCCCGGTTGCATTGTGACCGCACCTGCGTGGCGGTGACCGACCACGGCGACGGCGCCGAGATACGGTTCGCCGACGGCACGGCCGTGACGGCCGACCTGGTCGTCGGCGCGGACGGCATCCGCTCGGTGGTTCGCCGGGCGGTCCTGCGGGACTTCCCGGTGTACTCCGGCTACGTCGCCTTCCGCGGCCTTGTCCGAGCCGCCGACGCCCCGTTCGTGTTCCCCGAGCCACGATTGGTGCTGTGGCTGGGGCCGGAACGGCACGTGGTGAGCTATCCCATCTCCGCTGATTTCATCAATCTGGTGGCCGTGACGCCGGTGTCCCGGTGGACGCACGACGCCTGGTCGGTGCCGGGCGACCTGGACAGGCTCCGGCACGCTTACCACGGCTGGGACGACTCGGTGCGCACGCTGCTCGGCGGCCTGACCGCGGTGACCGAGTGGGCGCTGTACGACCAAGACCCGGCGGACAGTTGGGGCACCGGCCGGGTGACGCTGCTCGGCGACGCCGCCCATGCGCTGCTGCCCTTCGTGGCGCAGGGCGCCAACATGGCCTTCGAGGACGCCGTCGTGCTCACGGCGTGCCTGCGCGCCGCGCCTGAGAACGTGCCGGGCGCCCTGCGCCGGTACGAGGACCTGCGGCGCCCCCGCACGGCCCGGATCCAGGGTGAGGCGCGCGCCAACGCGGTGTCCTTCCACCTGCCGGACAGTCCCGATCAGGTGGCCCGGGACAGTTCCGGCAGCGGGGAGAACGTGTGGCGCGACCGCGACCGTATCTTCGGCTACGACGCGGGCGCCGCGATCCCGTCCGCCCGGAGCGGCACGCATGCCTGAGCCGGCCGGCAACACGACCCCGGACATGGACGTCGCGCAGGTCCTCGACCTGGTCACCGCCGCCTGGCGCAGCCGGGCACTGTACGCGGCGGTGACGCTCGAGGTGCCGGATCTAATCGCCGAGGGGGCGGTGACCGACGCGGACATCGCCGCCCGGACCGGCGCTGACCCGGACCGGATCCACCGGCTCATGCGGCTGCTGGTGGCGCTCGACGTCTTCGCCGGTGGCCCTGAGGGATACCGGCTGACCCCGGCGTCGCAGTTGCTGCGCCGGGACGCGCCGGGCTCGCTGCGCGGCCTGTGCGTCCTGTACGGCGAGGAGTTCCACCGGGCCTGGGACTGCCTCGTGCCGGCCATCCGCGACGGGCGCTCCGGCTTCGAGTCCGCGTTCGGCCGCTCGCTGCACGAACACCTGACAGACCAACCCGGCGCCGGGCGGAAGTTCCTGGACGCCATGAACGCGGCCAACGAGTCGTTCGCCGCGGTACCCCACGCCTTCGACTTCACCGCCGCACGGACCGTGGTCGACGTCGCCGGCGGCAGCGGCCTCCTGCTGAGCCTGATCCTGCGGGCACACCCGCACCTGCACGGGGTGCTGTTCGACCGCGCCGCGATGGCATCGGTCGCTGAACAGCAGCTTGCGGACTGCCTGACGGCTGACCGGTACACGGTGTGCTCCGGCGACATGTTCGCGGCCCTGCCCGCCGACGCAGACGTCTACGTCCTGGCCCGTGTGCTGCAGGACTGGGACGACGATCGCGGTGTGCGGCTGCTACGCCGGTGCCGCGAGGCGATGACGCCCACGGCACGGTTGATGGTGGTGGAACGGCTGGTCGGCGGGCCAGATACCGATCTGCTGCCGCTGCTGTGGGACCTGCACCTGATGGTCGCCGCCGGCGGCCGGGAGCGCACCCTGCCCGAGTACCGACGGCTCCTGAACACGGCCGGCCTACGGATCGTGCGGACCGTCCCGCTCCCCTTGCAGTCCAGCCTGATCGTGGCCGCGCCGGCCTGACCGGCTCGCCGCTTGTGTGCTGTCCCGGCACCCGAACGCTCTCTGTGAGCTCAGCGCGGTTCGCCCGCACCAATCACGGTGCGGGTGAACCCGACCGTGACACAGAAGCCCGTATTCTCTGTCACACAGCCGACGATCCGCCCCGCCCAGCCTGCGGCTCGCCGTCACGACCGCGGGCGCGGGCGGGTCACCGTCCGGCCGGCCCGGTGCCTTCCGTCTCCAGCGTCTGGCCGGACCACACGATCATCGCTTCCGTGCGGTTGGTGACCTGCAGCTTGGCGAACGCGTGGTTGAGGTGGTTCTTGACCGTCTTCTCCGTCAGGTCGAGACGGTTCGCGATCGCGGCGTTGGACAGCCCCAGGCTCACCAGGTTCAGGGCATCCCGCTCGCGGGCGGTGAGGCCGAATCGCGCCTGCATCGCGCGTATCCGTTCCGCCCTCAGGCGCCGCTCCCGGTCGCGCTCAGCATGGCTGCGCAGCACCGAGGTGGCAACCGACGCGGCCGTCGGCGACAGCCAGCCTTGGCCGGCGGCCACCGCCCGCACGGCACGCTCCAGATCGGGCGGCTCGAACTGGCCGTGCACCAGGTAGCCCCGTGCCCCGCCGAGCAGCATTCCCCGGATGATCTCGTCGCTGGAGTCGCTGGTCAGCGCGAGCACGCAGGTGTGCTCGGCGAGCGCGGTCACCACGGACAGCCCGTCGGCGATGGGCATTCGGTAGTCGAGCAGCGTGACGCCGGGTCGCAGCTTGCGGGCGAGCGTGAGCGCCTCCTGACCATTGCTCGCTTGGGCGACCACGTGGATGTCCCGGGCAGCGGCCAGGACGCCGACGAGTGCCGCGCGGACGATCGGATTGTCGTCGACGACCATAACGTCGATCATGTACGCCCATCCGGCGAGGTGAGGAGGTAAAGGGCGGGTGTCCCTGTTCCGTCGAGGGGGGCTCGAACGGTGACCAGGGTACCCGCTCCCGGTGCGGGGCTGACCTGAAACGAGCCGTTGACGGCCTTGGCCCGCTCGGTCATACCCACGATACCGAAGTGGCCGCCCGCCTGCAGGGCCGTGAGGTCGCGCAGGACGAATCCGTTGCCGTTGTCCCGGACGGACAGTTCGACGAGTTGATCGGTCGCGGTGAGACGCACGTGCACCCGATCGGCGCGGCGCCGATCCCCGCCAAGACGCTGATCATCGGAATGGCCGCGATGAAGGCAGTGACCTCATCGGGCGGCCGGTTCTCCCGCAGCACCACCGCGGCGGCCGCGAAGCCCAACGCGGCCGGGGCGAACCACAGTGGCAGCGCACGCATGCCGAACAGGGCGCCGGCGAGAGCCGCGGTGCCGGCCACGTAGCGAAAGTAGGGCATGCCACCCCGGCTCAACACCAGGACGACAACCGCCACCACCCGCCCCCACTGCTCGATCAGCAGCAATCCCGCCCCGGCGGCGATGAGGACGATCGCCCCCGCCCCACCAGCACGGCACGGCAGACGGCCGCCGCAGCGACGACGCGGTCGACCGTGCCAACGCCCTGATCCACCAGCAGATGATCTCCCGGTTTGTCCACGCCCTCATCGCCGGACCGGAACGATGGCAGCACCCTACGTCACACCGCATGTGGTTTTTGCCGGCCACGCGCAGCGGGCGCATTGGGATGGGATGCGGACCCCGCCACGACGGGGATGCCTCCCCGGGCGACGAGCGCCTCCCGAAGGAGGCGGAGCGCACAATACGTCCAAGACTTGATGGTCTCTGGATTGACGGCAAAGAGCTCGGCGACCTCGTCGATTGGCTGCCGCCGGAAATGGACGGCGACGAGGACGTCCCGGAGATGGTCGGGAAGGTTGGCCAGGGCCTCCCGCACGTCCTCAGCACTGGTTTGCGTGTCGTCGGCCATGCCGCGCCGCGTACCGGTCACCTCCCAGGGCCGCCGACCGATCCACGATCGGCCAGCGGCCCCGGCCCTGAACTCACTGCTGATCGGGTTCCTCACGTCGGCAAACCTAGCTGGGCAGCACCAGCTCGGGATGGGCCCAAAGTCCCAGCCGGATTCGCGAGTTGTGCCCAACTGACGGTCCGCAGGCACAGCCAGCACGGTGAGCCGCTAGTACTCCAGCCGCACTTGCCTGATCTGGAGTTTCGGCAGCTCATCGGCATGGCCGGCGTCCGGGTCATGCTGGCCGTGCAGCTGCGGATGTCGATGCTATTCGCCGAATAGGTTGTACGGTCGCACCGTCTGTCTGTTGTGGTCGGTTGGAGTGCGGGCAGGCTCCTGTGCTTGTGTTGATCGATGAAGTTGTGGGCTGGCGGGCAGGGTTGGACGATCTGCTGGCGCGGTTCGCGCACCGGTTCGGGCGGGCGGAGCCGCGCCGGCAGGCGCTCGTACTAGCCCACGTCGAACGTCCAGCTCAAAACCGACTCCCGCGGGTTGGTGTTGAGGATCCTGCCCGTCCCGCCGGTGAACCCGATGTAGGCCTGCGCGGTGCCCAGCGTCGGCGCGAGGTCCAGCGGGACTGACAGGAGGGGCTCCGCAGGTCGGTTTGGGGAGCGGCTGGCCCATACCTGCAACCTACGCGCGGCCGCGTCGTATGCGACCCACACGTGGAATGGCCCGCTGCGGCACATGTCGAACCCCGGATCTCGCCACGCGAGGTGTTTGGTGATATCGCCGTTGGTCGTGACCGCGACGTGTTGCTGGCCGGGATCGAAACCGTCCATGCTGTTGCTCCACGCGTCGAGTTCGACGGCGACGCTGGAGTTGATGGGGTTACCCGGATCAGGCGGCCGCACGCCGTAGCCGAGTCCCCCACCGTACCCGCCCAGAGCGCCGGACCCTTCGGGCTGAAGAACGAATGCCATGCCGTCGGTCACATCGGCGATCTCAACGGCGAAGCTGGTCGTCCACGACGTACGCGTGTCTATCTTGGTCTTCGACCAGGCACTGCCCGCCTGCGCCGCGCCTGATGCGAGGACGAGACGGCCGTCCGTCACCGTGGCTGAGCCGTTCAGGTGCAGGCTGGACGAGTCGGCAAAGGTGGGATACCTCAATCGTACGGGCGGGGACGCGGCTGGCTTCAGTCGTACGGGCGGGGACGCGCCTGGCTTCGCGGGCCCTGTCGACACCGCCATCGGCGAGGGCGACACTGGGCGCGACGCCGACGGCGTAGGCTGGGCAGAGGGCGTGGGGCGGGCGGTGGGAGTGGCCGGCCGTCGACCGCCCAGCCCGGGCTGAAGCGCGTACCAGTCGGCGTAGCTATCCACCTGCTCGACAAACTCGGCAACGCTCGACGGCACGCCACCGGCGGCCTTCACGTCCGCGACCGATGATCGCCAAGCAGCGACCGCCAGCCGCCACGGATCACGCGCAAGGCCGGACACCCTGTTCCTGCCGATCAGGTCACAGGTCAGACGTGCCAGCGCCAGTACGCTCGCGGTACGGTCTCTCGGCGACGCCTTCCGCTGCGGTGCCCATTTCCGCCACTGGGCGGCGCTGAGGCCGCCGATGCCTCCGGTGGGAGTGGTCTCGAACTGCGTGGCCGCCATGACCTGACCCGCCAGCCGCGCTGGTGTCAGGTCTCGGCAGGAGGTCGAGGCCTCGGTTAACGCCGCGGCGAGGGCGGAGTCGACCGGAAGGGGGTTTGTTTGCTTCGCCGCGTCGCTGACGCCGAGGCCCGCGACGCCTACCACGAGGATCATCATTGCCGCGCCGGAGCCGGCCAGGCCGACGACGGTCCATCGTCGACCGGTCCATCGCAAGCCGGGACGGCTCGGTCGCACTCGCTCCTCAGATCCAGTGTGCACGGCTACTCCACGCGCTGATCGATGTCGAAATCACGCATGGTTGACGTGCCGGGAAGGACGGCGGTTCACGACACACTGGTCATTGGTTGCGACGGACACCTCGCCAGGGCTGAAGGGTCGGCGGCCGGCGTACCTTCTCCTTGTGCGCTTTGGTGGTGTGAGATGCTCGACAAGCCTCACATCCCAGCTCAGCCTCGCCGCCGCCGGCGTCCCCGACCAGGTCGAGTTCGCCACAAGACCGGCCCTGGCCCGGCAGACGATCGCCGCTGCGTTGGACGCTGGTGTGCCCGCACGTGTGACGGTCAACGACGGTCACACCTTGATCCGCGTTGATGACCTCGCCGAGCGGATACCCACTCGCCGGTGGCAGCAGCACAGTCGCGGGCCGGGAGCGAAAGGAACCCGCGACTACCTGTGGGCCTGGATCATCACCGCCACCCAACCTGGTGAGCACCGGTGGCTGCTCATCCGCCGCAACCGGACCACCGGCGAGCTGGCCTCCTACCCGTGCTGGTCACCGAAACCCGCGCCGCTGCACACCCTCGTGACCGTGGCCAGCTCCCGCCGGAGCATCGAGGAGCCGTTCCAGACCGGCGAGGGCCAGGCCGGCCTGGACCACTACCAGGTCCGCGGCTGGACCGGCTGGCACCGCTTCATCACCCTGACCATGCTCGCCATGGCCGTCAGGCGCGCACCTGCATGCTGATCCCGGTTGACTCGTCGTCGCTCCGAGCGGCCACCACGGCGACATGCTGCGTCGCGTTGGGCAGGGCGACAACGAGTCCCCCGACGAAACCGGCGAGCAACCCGAAAGCCGCGGCAACGGATGCCACTCCGAGGTGACTCGCCAGCCCCCAACTTCTGCCCGCACCACTGACTTGATCTCAACAAGATTGCGGTAGGTATAGGTATTCGAAGTGGGTGAGGTGGAGCGCGGCGCGGACGATGTCGCCGGTTCTTCGAGGGCTGGCCGTGGTGTGGCGCAGGGTACGCCAACGGCCGGTGAGGATGGCGAAGCCTCGTTCTCCGAGGCAGCGCATGGATCAAAGGACGGCGTTGTAGGTCCGGTTGCCAACCGCGAGGCGGCGGCCATCGGCGGGCTGCTTGTACGGGGTGTGGATGCCCTGGCCAACCCCTTGGTAGCCGGAGTCGGCCAAGGTCGGCAAGTCGAGTGCGGAAGCGGCCCAGTAGAGGGCGCCGGTGACGTCGAGGTGCTGGGCGCAGGTCAGATCGTGCAGGTGTCCGGGCAGCGCGTCGGAGGTCCAGATCGGTAGACCGTCCGGGCGCATCACGGCTTGAATGTTCGCGCCGAAGTCGCGATGTTTCCCGGAGTACCAGGCATCGATCGTTTCGCCCTTCACGCTCGTGGTGGTCTCGGCCAGCCGGTCGGTGTCGAACAGCTTCCCATCCAGGATCACGTGCAACCAGCCGTCGGCGGCGACCCGCCGCAACGCGTCGTGCAGGGTGGGTGTCTGCGCCGCCAGGACCCGCACCGCCTCGGCGACGTACCGGTAGGCGGTGGCCCTCGACACCCCGAAACCAGCCCCGAGAGTGGTCTTGTCCTCGCCCTTGCGGAACCACACCAACACGAGGATCGCCTGGTAGAAGCAGGTCAAGGCCCGCGTTCCCGAGCGGGTGCCCACCGCTCGACGTTCGGCGCGTAGAAGCCGGGCCACGTGCTGTATGAGTTCCCTGGGCACGTCGAGCATGGCACGATGGGCAATCACGTGGAGCCCTCTCGGAGACCGGATTCTGTAGGAAGAACCCTGTCTACCGATGGCTCCACGCCCACATCCAGCACTGCCCGCTATGGACGCTACGCCCGTGTTATCCCGGGTTGATCACCCAGCCTTGCTGAGATCACTTCACTGTGCTGATACAGCGAGGGGAATCTGGGCGGCACCGCCCTGAAGGTAATACTCTTCAATGTCTGAGCGTGGTCGGTGAATCGGACCCACGATACGGGCAGGGGTGCTTAGCCACCAGCCCCGTCGGCTGGTCCGAATAAGATCGGCGCCCAACTTGCGCCGCAGTCGGGAGACGATGGTGCTGACCGTCAATGGGCTCTTCGGTCGCACCATGGTAGGTGTGTTGGCGAAGACGTCCCTTCCCCTCAGTGGTACTCCTCGCGCCTCGATAAAAATCTGCAATGTAGCGGCCTCCTGGGGACTAAGCGCGACCCAGGTGCCCCTGCCCGGTAGCGCTACGCGTCGGGTCGTATCCAGCAGCATCGTGTTGGAGGCGTCTGCGGAGAGGGCTGTGTCTTCAGGTCGGCCAGCCAGCCGCCACCCGCCGCCACCTGTGAGGATGGACTCCCGACCCAGGCGCTGTCGGAGGCGGTATACGATCACCCCAACCTGGGAGGGTCTTGCGGGACGGGCCTTTGCCGGCATTGAGTGCCAGATCTCGTTTCGGCCTCGCGGCATCCCCTGTGCCTCGATCAGCGCACGCAGCACGAGGTACTCCTGCCACCCGAGCCGGATCGTGGATCGTCGCCCGCTCACCCACACCCGTCGACGGGGTAGGTCGAGATGGAGTCCGCCGAAAGAGATTGCGCCGGGCCAGGCCGGAGGGCAGGAAGCATCTGAGGCGTCAAGCCACCAACCACCGGCTCCCGCTAGGACTCGGTGGGTGCCGAGCTTGTTGCGAATGTTTGAGATGATCACGCCAACCTGCGCGAGGGTAGGCGGGCGGGAGCCTTTTGGCATGGCAGCCACGATCTCGCCGCGACGGCATGGTTTGCCGGCCCGGTCGATCAGAACCGCCAGCACCTCGGCCTGCTGGCCGCTGAGTAGCACCGCGCGCATCTCTGGATACAGCCGCACCATGCCGCTCGATGTGTTCAGCTCCACCCCGCCGTAGGTCAGTAGACGCGTCGGCGTCAGCCGGTCACGTTCGGATACCCGCACACCGCTACGAGACCGACCAACCCTCTCGCCGGCAGCATTGGGTCGGTCTGCGATTGCCGCTGCGCTGCCCGCCGTGCCGTCGACCCCTCGCCAGCCAGCGGGCTGATTTGATGCCGGGTGTCGTTCCATTTTCGCCTCGCCTCCTGCCCACGCCCGAGTGTTTTCTAGCCTTACGAGGTACCGAGCCTGTGCCGTTCACCGGACCGCGGTTTCGATCCCGCCTGACTGGTGGAGGTGTGCCACTCTCGTTTGGCGGCGGTGATCCCGGCCCTGCACCAGCCACGTCCGCGAGGCAGATCCGGCACAAGGCGCACCACCGCCCGAGGTCGCACGCACGAGATGCGGGGCTGGCCGATTCGGGCGACCGGCGTGCCTCGGGCAGCCGACGGATTCGCCGAACGGCGGTGCCCGGGGTGGGGTCGGCGGAGTCCGGCCCCACCCCGGTTCCGGTCCCGGCCCGGTCTCGGGTTCCGGGTGCTGGGGTGCGCGGCTCCTGCGTCGTGCCCGGCGCGCACCCCATGATTCATCTCCCGCTACTTGCCTGACCCGGCGAGGACGCCCTGCACGAAGTAGCGCTGGAAGGCGAAGAAGACCGCGAGCGGCACGAGCATGGACAGGAACGCGCC
>NZ_JBFAAF010000124.1:0-12582 GCF_040639595.1 Micromonospora sp. NPDC023814 | reverse complement strand
CACCGATTCGAGGGCCGCTGACCGGTGCGCCGGTCCGGCCCGACGCGCCGGGACATCTGCCGGGCGAGACGCCGCATCCGCTGGGCCGCCTCGTCGGAGTGCCGGGGGTGGGGCAGCATCTCGCCGGTGGACAACACCGCCAGGTGGGTGATCCCCACATCGACGCCGACCACCGCCTGCGGGCGCGTCGCGGTGGTGTGCTCGGCCCGCTCGACCTCGACGCAGAACGCGACATGCCACCGCCCGCCGTCACGGCGCACGGTCGCGGACAGGATCCGGGCCGTGCCCGCCCCGACCCGGCGGGCGAGCTTGGCGAGCAGTTGTTAAACCCCACGGCGCTTCGAGGCCGATGGCGACGGTCTCCGGTCGGGTGAAGTCGAATCCGCGCCAGCCGAATCCGCGCTCGCCGGTGGGCTCGTGAGCGGTCGCCGTGGCGGGCGGCCCGGCGGCGCTGACGCAGACGGCGAGGGCGATACCGGCGACAACGCTGCGTCTTCTCATGGCGTACCCCGGGGTCTTCGACACACGCCAGTTGATGCCGGCGTCGCCCGCCAGGGACAGGCGAGCGCGACACCACTGTCCTCGTCCCGCCGTCTCGGGACCGTCACCGCGACGCCCGCCACGGAGACGCCGCATGTGCGGCCGTCAGGCGACGCACCGGGAGGGACCCCAGCCCGCGGCGCGGTCTCGCTCGGCTGCCGGCGAGGCGACCCGGCCCGGCTATTTCATCTTGCGCGTCGACCTGGCCACGATGGCGTCGTACTCGGGGTGCTTCTCCAGCCATCCGCTGAGGAACGGGCAGATGGGCACCACTGTGCGGCCTCGGGCGCGGGCGTCGTCCATCACCGCACGGGCCAGGGTCGATCCCACTCCCTGACCCTCGAACTCCGGGTCGACCTCGGTGTGGGTGTAGGCGATGATGCTGCCGGTCAGCTGGTAGGTGACCACACCGGCCAGCGCTCCGGTCTCGTCCCGCGCCTCGAAACGCTCCCGCTCCGGCGCGTCTGTCACGGTGAACTGCACCCCGCCATCCAATCACGGAGCGGTCCACGGACCGGGCGGGGCCGCCGGGGTGTGCCCGACGGCCCGCCCGGCGCATCAGTGGAGCATGACGGGGACCTTCTCCAGCTCCCCCTGCTGGTCGTCGAGCAGGTGCGACGGCTCGCGCCGGCGGGGCAGGAACACGGCCGGGATGAACGTGGCCAGCACCAGCGCGAACCCGATCCAGAACGTGTTCGAGAACGCACCGGCGGCGAAGTCGAGGCCTCGGTCGATGAGCGACGGCTCGACGGGGAACTGCTGGGCCAGCTCCGGCTGCTGCTGGACGGCGGTGGCGAGGCCGGCTTCGGTGACCGGCTCGCCGCTCGGGTCGGTCACGCCGGGGATCGGTCGCGAGTTGTTCATCTCGTTGGTGAGGATCACCGACATCACCGCGGCGCCGACGGATCCGCCGATCTGCTGGAGGATGTTGACCAGCGTGGAACCGCGGGCGACCTCCTGGGCGTTCAGGGTCTTCAGCGCCGAGGTCATGATCGGCATCATGGTGCCGCCCATGCCGAGGCCCATGACGAACAGCGACCCGCAGAGCAACCAGTACGACGTGTCCGCGTCGAGCTGGGTGAAGGTGAAGAACCCGGCGGCGATGAGCACCAGCGCGAACGGCACGGTGCGACCGACGGGCACCCGGTCGGCCAGCATCCCGGCCACCGGCATCGTCATCATCGCGCCGATGCCCTGCGGCGCTATCAGCAGGCCGGCGGCCAGCGTCGACTCGCCGCGGACCAGCAGGAAGTAGCTCGGGAACAGAATGCCGGCGCCCATGAACGCGATGATGAACACGAACATGGTCACCGATGCGATGGTCAGGTTGCGGTTGGCGAACAGCCGCAGGTCGAGCAGGGGATGCCGGGGCTTGAACGAGTAGAGGACGAACGCGACGACGAGCAGGCCGCCGACCAGCATGGGCGCCCACACCTCGGGGTCGGCGAAGGTGCCGGCCTCGGGCAGCGTGGAGACGCCGTAGAGGAACAGGGCGAGGCCCGGCGAGAGCATCAGCATGCCGATGAAGTCGAACGACTCGGACGGCTCGGGGGCGTCCTTCGGCAGGGCCAGCGCGGCGTAGACGAGCGCGACGGCGCCGATCGGCAGGTTGATCAGGAAGATCCAGTGCCAGCTCGCCGTGTCGATCAACCAGCCGCCGAGGATCGGGCCTCCGATGGGCCCGAGCAGCATCGGGATGCCGAGGACAGCCATCAGCCGGCCGATCCGGTGGGGTCCGGCCGCCCGGGTCATGATCGTCATGCCGATCGGCATGAGCATGCCGCCACCGAGGCCCTGCAGCACGCGGTAGCCGATCAGCTGCCCGATCGTGTCGGCGGTGGCGCACAGCACGGACCCGATCGTGAACAGGGCCAGCGCGACCATGTAGAGGCGTTTGGTGCCGAACCGGTCGGCGGCCCAGCCGCTGAGCGGGATCACGGTGGCCAGCGCGAGCGTGTAGGCGGTCATCGTCCAGGCGACCTGGGCGTAGGTCGCGTCGAATTCGCGCTGGAAGGTCGGCAGGGCGACGCTGACGACCGTCACGTCCAGGATCGACATGATCGCGCCGAGGACGACGACCCCTGCCACCTTGAGCACTGAAGCGTCGAGCTTGTCCGAGGTCGCGATGGATTGCTGTGTCACAAAGTCTCCTGAATCCCCGTTGGGGCCAGCGGGAGCTGGCCAGGCGCCGATCCGGTGAGGCACGGCGCGCGCTGTCACGTGCGCAGCGATGTCCGCGGGCAGACTAACGACCGGCAGTGACATTCGGCTTCCGGATTTCCGGCTGTCGAGGCCGACGTCACTCCGCACAAGTCGCGCCGAAAGGCCCAGTCCGGGACGTTGAAAGCGGTCCCGCTACGCCGCAGGGCGGGGCGCGCCCGGCGCGGGACCCAGCGCCGCGAGTTGGATCTGCAACGCCAACCGTGTGCGCGGTGACTCGAGATCGACGGCGACGACCTCGGCGAGGCGGCGCATGCGGTACCGCAGCGTGTTGGGGTGCACGTGCAACTGCCGGGCGGCCCGCTTCGGGTCGCCCTGCTGCTCCAGCCAGGCCGCGATGGTGGCGACGTAGTCGGTGCCGTGCTGCCGATCGTGGGCGACGAGGTCGGGCAGCGGGCCGCCGACCAGCAGGTCGGCGCTCGGCACGGCGCGGACCACGCGGTGCACGACCACCTCCGCCCACTGGTCCTCGAACCGCAGCACCGGTCCCCGCTGCCGGGCCGGGCCGTGCAGCGCGAGCAGCTCCGCCGCCTCGGCCCGGGAGCGCGGCAGGTCCGTCAGGTTCCTGGCGACGCCGCCGGACGCGGCGTACAGCCCCGGGTCGTGCACGGCGATGTCGCGGATCAGCCGCTCCATCCAGCGCCGGGACCCGGGCGACTCGCCGCCGTCGACCAGGACGGCGAACAGGACGTCGCCGACGTCCGCGATCAGCGGTTGGCGCCACCCGTGGCGGCGGGTGATCGACTCCCACATGGCCAGGTTGTCCACCATCTCCCCCGTCCCGCCGTGCGCGCCGAGCCCGACGACCCGCCACGGGCCCTCGGGAAGCGCCAACTCCTCCCGGCCCATCCGGCCGGGCGCCCGCAGGGCGGCCCGCAGCCGGTCGGCCGACACCCGGCGCGCGACGTCGGCCTGCACCCGCAGGCGGAGCAGGTGCAGCGCCAGCACGGACGCCGCGCCCTGGAGATCGCGCAGCCGCGCGGCGGGGACCGGGCCCTCGACGACGGCCCAGATCGAGCCGAGCAGCTCGCCCCCGGCCCGGATCGGGATGATGAGCCGGGGCAGCGTCCCGTCGGGCCCCTGCGGCACGAAGATCAGCTCGCTGCCCGTCGCCAGCTTGCGGAAGACGCCACGGGACCGGAAGTGCGCGACCACGTTGCCGGGAGCGCGCCGCCCGACGATCGTCGAGACGCGCGCCGGGTCGGCGCGGTCCTGACGTGACGAGTACGCCAGCACCCGGGACTGGGCGTCCTCGATCGTCACCGGCGCGTCGACCACGGCGGCGGTCGCGTCGGCGAGGGCGAACAGTTCGTCGTACACCCCGGTCTCCCCGGTGTCGGCCGGGCCGGGCGCGACGGCCCGGTCGATCACCCCGCGCAGCAGCCAGACGAGCTGGGCCCACGAACCGTGGCTCTGCAGCTCGACCAGGGTCAGCCGCCGCTCGGCGGCGGCCGCCGTCACGGCGGGGTGCCCGGCCAGCGGAGGCTTGAGCACGAGGCCGGCTGCCCCCGCCTCGGCGTAGCGCGCGACGACGGCGAGCGCCTGGTCCGGGGTGCCGATGCCCGCACCGAGCACGAGGTCGCCGCTCTGGCCGCTCGTCGCGTCGTCGACCTCGGCGAGGGTCACGTCGCGGACCTCGGCCTCGTCGGCGGGTACGACGACCTTGAGCAACGCGGCGCCGACCGCGTCCACCACGCCAGCCACGGTGATCACGACCAAATTGTGCCTCGCCTTGTTCGCTCCGGCCAATCGTCGGGATGAGCCTTGGCCTGCCGGAACAATGACGTACCGGCGGGTCGGGGACAGGATGGGCGCGATCCCGGTCGCCCTGAAGGAGAGAAACGGATGCCCCCCATCGAGTCCGCCCCCGCCCCCCAACACGTCGCCGTCGTCGGCGCGGGGATGGTCGGGCTGGCCACCGCCTGGTTCCTGCAGGAACGGGGCGTCCAGGTCACCGTGCTCGACCGTACCGGCGTGGCGGCGGGCGCGTCGTGGGGCAACGCCGGCTGGCTCACCCCCGGCATCACCACTCCCCTGCCGGAGCCGGCGGTGCTGCGCTACGGCCTGCGCGCCGTCCTGAGCCCGTCGTCGCCGGTCTACGTGCCGCCGCGCGCCGACGCCCGGCTCCTGCGGTTCCTGACCGGCTTCGCCCGGCACAGCACCCCGTCGAAGTGGCGCACCGCGATGCGGGCCTTCATCCCGATGAACCGGCGCGCGTTGGAGTCGTTCGACGCGCTGGCGGCCGGCGGGGTCGGGGCGATGACGCACGAGGCGAAGTCGTTCATGGCCGCGTACCGGACCGAGGCCGAGCGGTCGGTCCTGCTGGACGAGCTGGCGCACATCCACTCCGCCGGCCAGGCGATCGAGTTCGACGTCCTGAGCGGGGCCGAGGCGCGCGAGGTGGAGCCGTCGCTGTCGGACAACGTCGGCGCCGCCATCCGCCTGCACGACCAGCGGTACATCAACCCCGGGCAGTACGTGCACGCGCTCGCCGACTCCGTCCGCGCCCGCGGCGCGTCGATCGTCGCCGGCGCCGACGTCACCGACATCCGCGACGAGGGCGCCGGCGTCCGGGTGATCACCACCGCCGGCACGGACGAGCGCTACGACGCGGTGGTGCTGGCGACCGGCACCTGGCTCGGTGAGCTGGGTCGGCGCTTCGGCGTCCGGACCGTCGTGCAGGCCGGCCGCGGGTACAGCTTCAGCGTCGCGATCGAGCACATGCCGGCCGGTCCGGTCTACTTCCCCGCGCAGCGCGTCGCCTGCACGCCCCTCGGGGACCGGCTGCGCGTCGCCGGGATGATGGAGTTCCGCAGCGCCGAGGCGCCGCTCGACCGTCGCCGCATCTCCGCCATCGCCGAGGCCGCGCGGCCGCTGCTGCGGGGCGCCGACCTCGACGCCCGCGCCGACGAGTGGGTGGGCGCGCGGCCCTGCACCCCCGACGGCCTGCCCCTGATCGGCCGGACCCGCTCGCCGCGCGTCTTCGCCGCCGGCGGCCACGGCATGTGGGGCATCACCCTCGGCCCGCTCACCGGCGAGCTGCTCGCCGAGCAGATCACCGGCGGTGGACAGCCCGTGGAGCTGCGCCCCTTCGACCCGCTGCGCTGACCGGCACCGCGCGGGGCCGGCCGGCTCGGCCCGACTCACCCCGGCGCAACGTCGACGGCCCGCCGACCAGGAACCACGGTCGGCGGGCCGCACCGCTTTCCGGTTAGCCTCGCGGTCGTGAGCTTCAGCGCCTACGCCCGCCGGGTTCGCGATCCGGCCCTGCCGCACCGGCGCCGGGTGTCGGCGCTGCGGTCCTGCGTGCAGCTGTACCGGCCGATCGGCTTCCACGCCACGCTCAGCTTCCTCGAGGAGCAGGCCGGGTCGTTCCAGCGGGACGAGGCCGCCCTGCTCCGCGCGCTCGACGCCCTCGTCGCGAGCAGGCTCGCCAGGCGGGCGGAGCTTCGCCGCTATGCCGCCGCGCGCAGCGCCGCCAAGCGCCGTGGCCGGCGCAGCCCCGGCCCGGACGAACCGAATCCGCACCACCTGCGCGGTTACTGGTACGGCGCGCCCGGGTCGGCGGCGCTGCACGCGCTCCGGTTCTGGCAACGCGAACGCCGCCCCGCCCTGCTGCCGTCCCTCGACCCGATCGAGGTGCGCGTGGACTCCTGCGTCAGCGCATGCCTGGCGGCGGGAGGGCCCTTGACGCCGGCTCAGCGGCAGCTCCTGGCCACCGCCGTCGACGCGCTCGACGAGCGCATCCGCCCCGAGGTGTGGCGCGACGATCCGGCGGCCTACTTCCGCGCGCGGGACCTGCTGCAGGTCACCCGGTTCGTGGAGATCGCGGCCGAGGCCGCGTAGGTCCCGCGCCGTCGGATCGTGTGGTCTACCGGCCGTGGACCCGGCGCCAGGACGGCGCTCCGGCCTTCGGCCACTTGCCTTCGAAAGGTACGCCGGCGGGGGCGGCGGTGTGTGTGCCGTGGGTGGCCTGCTGGTGGGATTCGGGCTGGCAGGTGGTGCAGTACCGGGCGGACGGCAGGTGCGCCAACTGCTCGATGGGGATGTCGCCGTGGCACCCTTCGCAGGTGCCGTAGTGGCCCTGTTCCAGGTAGTGCAGTGCCCGGGCGATGTCGCCCAGGGCCCGCCGGGTGGCGGCGGTCAACGCGGCGGCGGCCTCGACGCCGGCGCGCATCCGGCGGGCCTGCCGGTCCAGCAGCGCCAGCTGGGTGCTGTGCCGCTCGTACTGCTCCTCCAGGACGATCCGCAGTACGCCCAACTCGTCCTGCCTGCTCACGACGTACACGATCGGGGTTCCTTCCTGCTCGGGACGAAAAGAAAGGGCGGAGCGCTGATGCGCTCCGCCCGCCGGTGCCGGACCTGTGGATGTCGGCCGTGTGGCGGCGGGCGGCGCTGGCCGGGCGCCCGCCGGGTCGACGGCGCGACGGTGCCCCGGCGGACGCGGGCGACCACCGGCACGACGAGGTGACGCAGGGTCGGGTCGGCGACGAGGCGGGTCCGCGCGTTCGTCGACGGCGCCGCTGCCGCAGGGACCGGTCGCGAGTGCGCGGCAGCGGCCCGCAGCCCCGACGAGCGGGGCTGCCGCGACGGGCCGCAGACGATCACGGCGTCACCATAGACCGGCTGCCCGCGTATCGGCCACCACCTGCGGCGGCGGCCACAACGCCGGGCTGCGGGGACCGTCTGCGGGCGGGTGGCGGGCGGCCCTCGGCCGCCGGGCCGCTCGGCTATCACGCCGCGGAACCAGGTGGCCGGGTTTCGCCGTTCGCGCGACCGGACGCCGGCGCACGCCTCATCATCGAACTCTCAGCGACCTGACTGAGGGTAGGTGGGCGAGCGTGCGGGAGATGGCGGTTGCGCCGGTCGTCACCGACGTCGAGCGCGGCCTGGCCGAGGTGGTGTGGCACAACGCCGAACGCGATCCGGACCAGACGCAGTTCGTCCGACCGGATCCCGACCCCCGGTCCTGGCCGGCTGGCCGGTCCGGGCGTGGCGCGACGACCGTGACCTGCCGACAGTTCCGCGACGACGTGCAGGCGGTCGCCCGAGGTCTGGTGGCCACGGGCGTCCAGCCGGGCGACCGGGTGGCGCTGATGAGCCGCACCCGGTACGAGTGGACCCTGGTGGACTACGCGCTGTGGTCCGTCGGCGCGGTGACGGTTCCCGTCTACGACACGTCGAGCGCGGACCAGTTGGCCTGGATCCTCTCCGATTCGGGCGCGGTCGCCTGCGTGGTGGAGACGGCCGGGCACGCCGCGATGCTGGACGGTCTGCGCGACTCCCTGCCGGCGTTGGCGCACGCGTGGCAGATCGACGCGGGCGATCTGATCCGACTGGCCGGGGCCGGCCGCGCCGTCGACGTCGGGCAGGTGGAGGCCCGCCGTCGGCGCGTGTCGGCGGGCGACATCGCCACGATCGTGTACACCAGCGGCACGACCGGACGGCCGAAGGGTTGCGTCCTCACGCACGGCAACATCGCCCTGGACGTCGGCAACGCGACCGCGATCCTGCCGGAGGTGTTCCATCCCGCCGCGTCGACGGTGCTGTTCCTGCCCCTGGCCCACGCCTTCGCCCGGATGATCCAGGTCGGCGTCGTACGCACGCGCGCCACCATGGTGCACAGCGCGGACATCGGCGGCGTGCTGGACCAGCTCCGCCGGTACCGTCCGACGTTCGTCCTGGCCGTGCCGCGGGTGTTCGAGAAGATCTACGACCGGGCGAGACGGAAGGCGGCCGACGAGCACCGGGGCTGGCTGTTCACGGTCGCCGACCGGGTGGCGGTGCGGTACAGCCGCGCGCTGGACACCCGTGGCGGACCGGGGACCGTGCTGCGGCTGGCGCATCTGGTGTGCGACGTGCTGGCCTATCGCAAGCTGCGGGCGGCGCTGGGTGGACGCTGCCGGGTGGCGATCGTCGGCGGGGCACCGCTGGCGCAACGGCTCGCGCACTTCCTCCGCGGCGCCGGCCTCACGGTGCTCGAGGGGTACGGGCTGACCGAGACCTCGCCCGCCCTGACGGCCAACACGCCGGCGGCGATGCGGATCGGCACGGTGGGTCGTCCGCTGCCCGGAGTCGAGATCGCGATCGCCGAGGACGGGGAGATCCTGGCCCGGGGAGGGGTGGTCTTCCCCGGGTACTGGAACAACGCGGAGGCCACCCGCGAGACGTTCACCGACGGTTGGCTGCGTACCGGCGACCTCGGGGCACTCGACGAGGACGGCTACCTGCGGGTGACCGGGCGGAAGAAGGACATCATCGTCACGGCGTCCGGCAAGAACGTCGCCCCCGCCCCGTTCGAGGATCAGGTCCGCGCGGATCCGCTGGTCAGCCAGTGCGTGGTGATCGGCGACGGACGGCCCTACCTCGTCGCGCTGGTCACGATCGACCCGCAGGCGTGGCCGGGGTGGCGGGCCGCGCACGGTCGCGCCGACGCCTCGGTGTCGGACCTGCGGGATTCCCCGGCGCTGCGGGAGGCGGTCGGGCACGCGGTCGACCGGGCCAACCGCGCGGTGTCGCGGGCCGAGCAGATCAAGAAGTTCCGCGTCCTTCCCCGCGACCTCACCGAGGCCGACGGTGAACTCACCCCCACGTTGAAGGTGCGGCGAGCGGTGGTGCAGGAGCGCTACGCCGCCGACATCGACGCGCTCTACCGCGATCACTGACGCCCCTGCCGGGGACAGGCTGATTGACACGGAGCGTCGTAGGGATTCCACTGCTTGCAACAGCACTGCCGGCCCGGCTCCCCCGGCCGACACCGTTGCAGCAGTAGGGAGGCGTCATGTCCTCGCCCGTCAAGCCGCCGCAGGACGCCGTGACCCTCCGCCGTCTCCGCCTCGGGATCGGCACGGTCGGCATCGCACTGCCGATCGCGCTGACGGTCGGCAACGCGCTGCTCACCGGCAGGTTCGCCCTGCTCGACTCGATCAGCGCCTTCTACCACACCGACATGCGAGACGTCTTCGTCGGTGGAATGTGCGCCATCGGCGTCTTCCTCGTCTGCTACCGCTATCGGAAGGTGGACGACGTCCTCAGCTCGATCGCCGGCGTGCTGGCGATCGCGGTAGCGGTGTTCCCTGCCGCGACGGGTGCGCCGAGGGGAACGCTCACGCCCACCGACGTCACGATCGGGCGGCTGCACCAAGTCTCGGCCGCGGCCCTGTTCGTGCTGCTGGCCGTCTTCTGTATCTTCCTGTTCCCCCAGACCGGCTCGACGGTCCCCCCGACACGGCGGACGCGGGCCCGCAACGGCATCTATTACGCCTGCGGCAGCATCATCATCGGCGCCATCGCGCTCGCTGTGGCGAGCAACGCGCTGCCCGACTCCGTCCGCGACACGCTCAAGCCGCTGTTCTGGTGCGAGGCGGTGGCGGTGCTCGCCTTCGGTACCGCGTGGCTCGTCAAGGGCGAAGCGATGTTCCGCGACTCACAACCGCCCCCTGCCGAATCCGAGGTGCGCCGCACGGTCCCGACCCTCTAGGGTTCCGCCGTGGCTTTGGAGATCGTGTCCCTGGCGGACCGCCCGGACCTGGCACCGCTGCTCGACGACGACTTCGACGGGGCATGGCCGCCGTTCATGCTCTGGGATCCGATGGGTGCCGTGTACTACGGCGTCGCCCACGACCTGTATCCCGAGTTCGTGTTCGTCGCCGTCGACTCCGCCGAGCCCGGACGCGCCGTCGCGCGGGCGTACGCCGTGCCGCTGCGCTGGACGGAGGCGGAGCTGCCCGACGGCGGCTGGGACCGGGTGATCCAGCGTGCCACCATCAACCGCCTCACCGGCGCCACCCCGAACATCGTCTCGGCCCTGGAGATCTGCATCCGGCCGGACCGGCGGGGCACCGGCCTGTCGGCCCTGATGCTCGCCGCCATGCGGGAGGCCGTGACGAAGCGGGGCTACGACACGCTGGTCGCGCCGGTCCGCCCGAGCGGCAAGCACGCCGAGCCCGACCTGCCGATGACGGAGTACGCGGCGCAGGTCCGCGAGGACGGCCTGCCGGTCGACCCGTGGCTGCGGGTGCACGTCCAGGCCGGTGGGCGCGTCGAACGCGTCGCTCCCCGGTCGATGACGATCACCGGGACGCTGGCCGACTGGCGCCGCTGGACGGGCCTGCCGTTCGACACCAGCGGACCCGTCCACGTGCCGGGAGCCCTCGTGCCCGTGCACTGCGACGTGGCGCACGACCACGCCGTCTACGTCGAGCCCAACGTCTGGGTCCGGCACCGCCTGTAGGCCGCCGCGCACGGCTTCACACCGGTCCGGCCGGCCGATGAATGCGGCGCGTTGCCATCGCCACCGCCACCAGCGGAAACGCATCGGTGCAGCGGGCGGTTGGGTGACCGAACAGGCTGCGCCGCCGACCGTCGTCGGGAGACCGGGGCCATCGCGGCCCCGGTCTCCCGCGATCAGGAGACGACCAAGTCGTCGATCTGGTTGATCGCAGAGCTGGTTCCTTCCACGACGCCCATGTCCAGCACCTGCTGCAGCGCCTCGGCGGAGGCGTACCTGCTCACGTAGGTCGCGCGGGTGCCGCCGTTGTGCTCGGTGAAGGTGTAGGCGTTCTTGGAGACCGGCAGTTCCGGCCTCGGGTTGAAGTCCAGGTCGGCGAAGCCGTCGTCGAAGGAGAAGCTCCTCGGCTCGTCCACGGTGGCGACCAGCCAGTATCCGGCGTGCTTGTCGCCCTCCGGGCCGGTCATGTAGTAGGTCACGCGACCGCCAGGCGTGAGGTCGTGGTCGACCACCGTCGCCGGGTAGGTCGGCGGTCCCCACACCTTCTCCAGTTGGCGAGGGTCGGCGTAGACCTGCCAGATCCGCTCTACCGACGCGGCGAAGTCCGCGGTGATGGTCAGGGTCAGGTTGTCGAGGTCGTGCTGGACGTCGGTCACGGGCATGGTTCAGTCCTCCTGATCGGGGTCGGATGCGATGAGTACGTCGATGCGTGCGATGCGGCCACGCCAAACCTGTTCGAGCTCGGTGAGCATGGAAGCCACCGACCGCACTGCCTCCACGTCACCGCTGGCCAACTGCTCGCGACCACTGCGTCGCTTGGTCAGCAGACCAGCCTTCTCCAGCACGGCGACGTGCTTCTGCACCGCGGCGAAGCTCATGTCGTACTTCGCCGCGAGCGCGGAGACGGAGTGTTCCCCGGCCAGCACGCGGCGCAGGATGTCGCGCCGGGTGCGGTCTGCGAGCGCGTGGAACAAGGCGTCCGCGCGGTCGTCGCTCTCCTCGGTCACGGGTCAAACATACAACCGATCGGTTGCATGTTGTCAAGGTGTGGCCTAATACCACGATCGGGCCGATCGGAGCGACCCGCGCACCAAAGCCTCTCACCGAGAACTGTCCGCGCGGCGGAGCGCGGTGCGGTCACCCCCAGCGGCGGACCAACCGAGGCCTTACACCGGCTCCACAGGCAGACACCGCCAGTCCGACGGTCAGGATGTTGCGTGCCGCGTTGACGTCGCGGTCGTGGGTGGTGCCGCACCGGCACGTCCACACCCGCACGTTCAGCGGCATGTCCCGCGTGACGGCTCGACAGGTCGAGCACGTCTTGGACGACGGGTACCAGCGGTCGATCACCACCAGGTCCCGGCCGCACCAGGCGCACTTGTAGGTGAGCAGTTCGCGGAACTGCCGCCAGGCCGCGTCACTGATGGCACGCGCCAGACAATGGTTCTTGACCATGTTGCGCACGGTCAGGTCCTCGATCACGAGCGTTGTCGCGCACCCCTGTCTGCCAGGCTGAGATGAGGCAGCCTCCCCGGTGAAGCTAGGCTTGCTGGGAGACAGGAAGAGGATCATCGTGACACTGCCCAACACGC
>NZ_JBFAAF010000123.1:0-12923 GCF_040639595.1 Micromonospora sp. NPDC023814 | reverse complement strand
GCCAGTGGCATGCGGTT
Organism: Micromonospora sp. NPDC023814; assembly: GCF_040639595.1. NCBI lineage: Bacteria > Bacillati > Actinomycetota > Actinomycetes > Micromonosporales > Micromonosporaceae > Micromonospora > Micromonospora sp. NPDC023814. The sequence continues at coordinate 12,906 of NZ_JBFAAF010000123.1, read as the reverse complement.
TCTCGGGACGGGCGGATCTTTGTACGCCAATGCGTACCTGACGCTGTAGCGGAATCCGTACGCCGACAGAGGGCCCGCTGGTCGCGGCGACTCGACCCAGCGCCACCAGCCGGGGCGGCTCGTCGGCCAGCACCGTAGCGACGACGGTGCCGCCGGTCGTGGCCGGCGGCACCGTTGCGCAGGCGCTGGCGTGAACGCGGCGACCGGCCGCCGCCGCGGGTCCGGCGCCGGCCGGCCCGCCCGGCATCGCTCACCTGCTGTTGTACGGCATGGTGGGGAACCATCCGTAGTCGAACATCGCCGGTAGCCGGACGTCCCAGTAGACGACCATGAACACGCCCAGCGCGATCAGCATCCCACCGGTCAGCGCGGCGGTCCGGGACGGGCTCGCCGCCAGCCAGCTCACGAAGCGGCCGCGGGTGAGCACCACGATCAGGGCGAACAGTGCCGTCACGACGGCCACGTTGCCGATGGACTGCAGGACGAACGCGCCGGCGCCGTAGAGCGGGTTGCCGGAATCGACGGCCCACTGGAAGAGCTTGTTGAACAGGGGGTACGGCCGGCCGATCAGGAAGCCGCCGACGAGGGCGCCGAGCACCACGACCCGGGCCGCCGGCCGGTGCGCGAACGGGTCCCGCAGCACCCCGAGCGCGGCCAGGCCCAGGTAGACGAAGGCCAGCCCGATCAGCCCGAACACGACCATGGACTGGACCAGGCGTACCGGGAGGCCGCCGACCGTGGCCGTCGACAGCTGCGGCAGACCGTCGCCGACCAGTACGCCGACGAAGCCGTAGACCGCGGCGACGGCGACCATGCCGGCCGTGAGCCAGCCCACCGGCCGGACCAGGCTGCGCAGCCCGGTCCTCGTCGCCCCGCCCGCACCGGCCTGGCTCATCGGGCCGATGGACGCCGCCATGGCGATGTTGCAGGCGGTGAACGTGCCGGCCAGACCGGAGACGAAGGCGAAGACGAGACCGGCCAGGGTGCCCCCGATCGCGGTCGCCTTGGCGTCGCGGCCGAGCATCGCGTTGGCCACAGAGTCGCCGATGACGTGGTCGACGAATTCGTAGGACCACAGCACCGACAGCAGCACGCCGGCGGCCGTGGCACCCAGCACGATCCGTCCCCGCCCGGCCGGTGTCGCCCGGGGGGCGACGGCGGCGGCTCCTTGCTCAGTGACAGTCATGACTGGATTTTGGGCGACCGGCCGCCGGTCGGTGTTCTCGCAGGTTGCCCGATGCCCCGGAGGCCCGACTGCGCCCGATGACCCGCCGGTCGGCCAATGGTCCGCGTCACGTCGGGGATAATTTCTTGCACAAAGTGCAAGATCGCTTGTAGCGTTCCCGCGTGCACACCGCCGAGACCGAACCCGGCCCCGGCCGGCGCGACCGCAGGAAGCGCCGGACCCGGGCCGCGCTGACCGAGGCGGCGCTCCGCCTGGTGGCCGAGCGCGGCCTGGCCCGGGTGACGGTGGAGGAGATCAGCGAGGCGGCCGGCGTCTCCCCGCGTACCTTCTTCAACTACTTCGCCTGCAAGGACGACGCGCTGGTCGGCGACCACGCGGGCGACGCGGCGCGGCTGGTCGCGCGCCTGGCGGCCGTGCCGCCGGAGGTGCCGGTGCTGGCCGCGCTGCGGGCCGCGCTCGCCGACGTGGTCGACGAGGTGCGCACCGAGCGCGAGCTGTGGTGCCTGCGGATGGAGGTGGTGACGCGCAACCCGGTGTTGCTGCCCCGTCTGGTCGCCGGCAACGTCGAGACCGAGCGGGCCATCGCCGAGGTCGTCGCGGCGCGGGTCGGGGTCGACCCCGACCACGGCTACCCGGCACTCGTCACCGCCGTGGCCGGCGCGGCGGTGCGTACCGCGATGACCCGGTGGGCCGCACACCCCGACGGACCGGACCTGGCCGACCTCGTCGACGAGGCGTTCGCCGCGCTCGCCGCGGGCCTGCCGCAGCCGGACCCGTCCTGACCCTGCAAGCCTCCTTCCGGGGAACGGTCCCCGGACGGCCCGTGAACCCGCACCCGTGAGGAAGCGTCAATGACCGCCACCGTGCCCGCCGAGACCCCCAAGGTCAGCGCCGGCCGCATGTCCCGCCGAGAGGTGCTCCAGGCACTCTCCGGCCTGATGGTCGGCATGTTCGTGTCGATCCTCGCCTCCACGGTCGTGGCGAACGCGCTGCCGCGCATCATCGCCGACCTGGACGGCTCCCAGACCGTCTACACGTGGATCGTCACCACCGAGCTGCTGGCCATGACGGCGACCGTGCCGCTGTGGGGCAAAATGGCGGACCTCTACAGCAAGAAGCTGCTCATCCAGCTCTCCCTCGGCCTCTTCGTGGTCGGCTCGCTGATCGCCGGGCTGACGCCGAACGTCGAGGTGCTGCTGATCAGCCGCATCGTGCAGGGGGTCGGCGCGGGTGGCATGACCGCCCTGGCCACCATCGTGATGGCGGCGATGATCCCGCCCCGCGAACTGGGTCGCTACGCCGGCATCTTCGGCGCCGTGTTCGGCGTCGGCACCATCGCCGGCCCGCTCATCGGCGGCGTGCTGGTCGACACCTCCTGGCTCGGCTGGCGGTGGTGCTTCCTGATCGGGGTGCCGTTCACCCTGCTCTCGATCTTCCTGCTCCAGCGCACCCTGCACCTGCCGGTGACCCGCCGCAAGGTGCGGATCGACTGGCTCGGGGCGCTGCTCATCACCTCCGGGGTCTCCACCCTGCTGATCTGGTCGTCCCTGGCCGGCAACTCCTTCGCCTGGGCGTCCGGCTGGACCGCCCTGATGGTCGGCGGCGGGATCGCCCTGCTGGCGCTGGCCGTCGCGGTGGAGGCCCGCGCGGAGGAGCCGATCGTGCCGCTGGGCATCTTCCGCAACCGGACGGTCTCGTTGACCACCATCGCCAGCGTGCTGGTCGGCGTGGCGATGTTCGGCGGCACGGTGTTCCTGTCCCAGTACTTCCAGATCTCGCTGGGCAAGTCGCCGACGGTGGCGGGGCTGATGAGCCTGCCGATGATCTTCGGCCTGCTGGTCTCGTCGACGATCGCCGGCCAGCTGATCACCAAGACCGGCCGGTGGAAGCGCTACCTGGTCGCCGGCGCGGTGGTGATGTCGGTCGGCATGCTGCTGCTGGCCACCATCGACGCGCACACCAGCGGGCTGCTGCTCGGCGTCTACATGGCGGTGCTCGGCGTCGGGGTCGGCATGCTGATGCAGAACCTGGTGCTCGCCGCGCAGAACGACGTGCCCGCGCAGGAACTGGGCGCCGCCACCTCCGTGCTGACCTTCTTCCGCAGCATGGGCGGCGCGATCGGGGTCAGCGCGCTCGGCGCGGTCATGGCCAACCGGGTCGCCTCGCTGACCGCCGAGAAGCTCGGCCCGCTGGCCGGCGGCGCCGCGGGGGAGGGCTCCGCCGAGGTGCCCGACCTGTCCGCCCTGCCCGCGCCGGTGCTGCGGATCATCCAGGACGTGTACGGGACCGCCACCGCCGAGCTGTTCCTGATCGGCGCCCCGTTCGCGCTGCTCGCCGTGGTGGTCGTGCTGTTCATCCGGGAGAAGCCGCTGCACACCCTCAGCGGTGAGGAGCGGCGCGCCCGGGAGGAGGCGGCGGCCGCCATGCCCGGCGCGCACTGAGGTCCGCCCGATTGACACAGGGGGCGGCCCGGCCTGCGCCGGTCGCCCCCTCGCCGTGGCGCCGGCCCGCCCGCCCCGGGCCGGCGCGCCGCTCAGGACGGGTGGAGCCGAGGCGGGGCGACCGGCACCGGCGGGCGCGCCGACGGCCAGGCCGCCGGGATGCGTTCCAGCAGCCCACCGGCGAAGACGTCCCGCAGGCCGAGCGGCTTGAGGTGCACGTACCCGATGTGGCAGTCGCAGGTCGCGTTGGCGCACGGGCGGGGCCGCAGGGCCGGCCGCCACGAGCCGTCGTACAGGTTGCCGATCGGTTCGGCGATGAAGTGGCACCGGCGCACCGTGCCGTCCCCGAGCACGGAGACGGCGGTCTCGCCCGCGTGGCAGGGCCGGTCGAGCGACACGTGCGGGCGGACGCTGAAGCCGAAGAGCGGATCCAGCTCCGTCCAGACCGCCTCCTCGGCGGCGTCGTAGCGCCGGCCCTCGGCGGCGTTCACCCACAGGTAGACCTCGGCGGGCAGGGCGTCCCGCAGCGCCCGTGCCTCGCCGAGGTGTTCCGGCAGGCCGACCACCCCGACCGAGTAGCGGATGCCCAGCTCGGACAGCCGGGCGCAGCGGCGCAGGAAGCGGTCCCGGTCGACCTGGCCGGGGTGGTAGGTGGTCCACAGGGCGGCGGCGCGGGGGTCGGCGTCGGCCAGCCAGTCCACCCGGGCAGCGAGGTTGGTCTGGATGACGACCCGGTCGACGTGCGGCAGGTGCGACAGCGACACCATCGCGTCCCGGTACCAACTGCGGGTCAGCCCCTCGCCCCACGGGGTGAACAGCACCGACAGCCGCACGTCGGTGGTGGCCGCGACCCAGCCGGCGAAGCGGTCCAGGGCGGCCCGGTCGGCGCGCAGCAGCTCCGGCGGGTCGTGCCGCTTGGCGAAGGGGCAGTACGGGCAGTCGTAGTTGCAGCTCGCCAGCGGGCCCCGGTAGAGGATCGCCAGGTTCACCTCGGCACGTACCCGGTCATCGCGTCGCGGACCCGGGCCGAGGTCAGCCACGGGCCGACCGCGTCGGAGCGGGCCAGCCCGGCCGGGGTCAGCCGCAGCCCGCCGTGGGTGGCCCAGCCCCGGTCGACCAGGCGGCCCAACTCCGGGAAGTCGTCGCCGGGCGGGCGGCCGAACCGGGCCCGGTAGGCAGCCGAGTCGACGCCGTCGACGCGCAGCAGCGACTTGAGCAACCACCGGCGGCGCTGCTCGGCGCCGTCGAGGGTGAACCCGAACTCGGCGTGCCGGAAGTCGTCGGCCGGGCGGGCCACATAGTCGTCGAGCACCGCCCGCACCTGCGACACGCCGACCGCGTAGTCGAACGAGTAGTGCAGGCTCGTGGTGTAGGAGCGGGCGCCGCAGCCCAGCCCGACCATGCCGTCGTCCTGGCAGCAGTAGTCCGGCCCGTCCGGCGCCGGCACGTCGGCGCGGCGGAACTGCCGCATCGACTCCTGGCGGTACCCGGCCGCGCCCAGCGTCGCCACCGCCTGCTCGTAGAGGGCGAGCCGCTGGGCGTCCCAGTCCGCCCGGTCGTGCGCCCGCCGTCCGAGCCCGGTCAGCGGCCGCACGTACAGGGGGTAGAGGTACAGCTCCTCGGGGCGCCACGCCAGCGCCGCGTCGAGGCTCTCCCGCCAGGTGTCGGCGGTCTGCCCGTCGATGCCGTAGATCAGGTCGATGTTGAGCACCGGGATCCGGGCGTCGCGGATCGCCGCCAGGGCGGCCTCCACCTCGGTGCGGCGCTGCGGCCGGCCGGCGGCGCGGGCCTCGACGTCGAGGAAGCTCTGCACGCCGATGCTCACCCGGGTGGTGCCGTGCGCGGCGAGCACCGCGAGCCGGTCCGGCGTCGCGGTGGCCGGCGAGGTCTCCACCGACAGCGGCACGCCGGGCAGCCGCGCCCCCGTCGTGGTGGTGGCGATGTCGAACAGCTCGGCCAGCTCGTCGGCGCTCAGGTAGGTGGGGGTACCACCGCCGAACGCCGCGCGGGCGTACCCGGCGGCGGCACCGAGCGCGTCGGCGACCCGTTCGGCCTGCCGGCGCAGCTGCCGCAGGTAGCCGGTCACCTGCTCGGCGGGGGCGTTGGCGCGGGTGAACAGGTTGCAGAACCCGCAGCGCATCTCGCAGAACGGCACGTGCACGTAGAGGAAGAGCGCGTCGCGCGCCTCGGCCCGCCACACGTCCGCCAGCAACGGCCGGGGCCGCAACGGCCGGTACGAGGTCTTGTGCGGGTACGCGTACAGGTACTGCTGGTACGGCGAGCCGTCGAGGCCCGTGTCGGTGCTGGTCACCATTCTCCCGGGTGCAGGGTGAAGTGGGCGTACGGGACGGTCCACACCACGTCGTGGCCGATCCGGTGGCCGGTGTGGCCGTCCTCCCCGTACGCGGTGCCGTGGTCGGCGCAGACGATCGCGAACACCGGCCGGCCCCGGCCGGTGAGCAGGGCGAACAGCCGGTCGATCCGGCCGTCGACGTACTCCAGGGCGGCGGCGTGGCTGGCGAGGTCGTCGGCCCGCGCGCCGGGCAGATAATGCCGGTTGGGCTGGTGCAGCGCCGCGACGTTGAGGAACGTGAACAGCGGCTTCCCCGCCGGCACCCGCGGCAGCACCTCGGTCAGCCGGTCGAGCTGGGCGTCCAGGCAGGCGGGGGAGGTGACCCCGAACTCCGGCTCCCAGTGCGCCTCGGCGAACAGGCCGGGCAGCACCGCGCCGAGCGGGCTGCGCCGGTTGAAGAACCCGACCCCGCCCAGACAGAGCGTGTGGTAGCCGACGCCGGCCAGGGCGGTCGGCAGGTCCGGCGCGTCGAACACCCACGTGTCTTCGCCTGCGGTCTCGCTGCCGGGGAAGGCCGCCGCGTACAGCCGCTCGTGCCGGCCGGGGGCGACCGGGGTCGGCAGGAAGCCGGCGAAGAACGCGTGGTGCGCGGCGTAGGTGAAGCTGGCGGGGGAGTGCCGGCGCTCCCACCGGCCGCCGGGCAACGCCCGGGCGAGGTGCGGCGTGCGCCCCCGCTCCGCCAGCTCGGCGGCGACGTCGTAGCGGAGCGTGTCGAGGGTGAGCAGGAGCAGGTCGTGGCTGCCGATCAGACTCCGCACGGCAGCACCTCCGCCCTGGCGGGGGCACGACCGGCCGCCGCCGACCGCCAGCGCTGCCACCGGCCGTCGGTCAGGGCGTGCACCTGCTCGGCGTAGGTGTCCCGGCCGTCGGCCAGCACCCCCGGCAGCAGGTCGCCGAACGCGTTGACCTCCGCCACCGCGTGCCGCCGCCAGCCGACGAGGAACATCAGGTCGATCCCCACCTGGAGTGTGCGGGGAAAACACCCGGCGACCCGCTCGCAGGTCTCCATCGCCGCCGCCCACGCTGCCGGCCCGGCGGCCGCCCGCAGTGCGGCGAGGTCGCCGCGGGCGTTGCCCAGGTGCAGGTTGGTCAGCGGACCCCGGGCGGCCCGCACCACGGCATGGGTGGGCCGCCCGGCGACCACCACCACCCGCAGGTCGACCACCCGGTCGCCGAGCCCCGCCTTGGGCAGCCACCGCTCCACGTGCAGGCCCTCGGGCGCGATCCGGTCGACGATCGCGGCGACCTGCGCCTCGTCGGTGTAGCGGCGGGGCCGCAGCGAGTTGAACAGCCCGTCGGGAGCCGCCTCGATCGTGGTGACCGCCTGCACCCGGCGCCCGGCGACCGCCAGCGCGACCACCCCGGCGGCGGACGAGCTGTGCGCGGGCTTGACGAACACCCGGCCCCAGCCGGCCGCCGCCATCGCCGCCCGCAGCTGCGCCCAGCCGTGCACCGGGGGCAGCGCGGCCGGCACCGGCACCCCGGCGGCGGACAGCCGCGCGTGGCAGCGCCGCTTGTCGCACATGACCGCGACGTCCGCCGGGTCGTTGAGCAGCTCCGCGCCGCCGGCGGCGACCCGGCCCAGGGCCCTGAGCAGCCCGGCATACGTGTCGGCCAGCCCGACCAGCTCCCCGTGCCGGGCCGGGACGGCGGACCGGCGCAGCAGCCGGTCCACCTCGGCGTCCTCTCCGGGCGAGTCGACCCGCACCAGCGCGCCCGGCGCCGGCGGGGCCGCCCCGGTCAGCACGTCGACCCAGGGCAGCACCGCGGGCCGGGGCAGGCCGGCGGCCAGCACCGCCCGGGTGAACAGGCCGACCCGACGGTTGTCGGGGTTGCCGACGACGGTCAGGCGCATGTCACTCCGACACCGCCGTGTAGCGGTAGCTCTCGCCGTCGTACTCGTCGGCCTCCTGCGGGTCGGACACGTCGACCCGGACACCCGGCAGCGCGGCGACCACCGAGGCGGCCATCTCCTCCGAGAGGTAGTGGTGGTGCAGGTCCAGCTCCGCCAGGTGGCTCAGCGGTTGCCCGGCGATGAGCCCCGCCGCGCCCCGGTCGCCGAGCGTGCCCAGCGACAGGTCCAGCCGTTCCAGGCGCGGCACCACCGCCGCCCTCGCCAGGGCCTCGGCGAGGTCGTCGGCGATCTCCGCGTTGCGCAGCCCGAGCCGGCGCAACGCGCCGAACCGCTCCCCGGCCAGCAGCGGGGCCAGGTCGGACACCTGCGCGTCGCCGCCGTAGTCGGAGGTGCCGAGCCACAGCTCCAGGTCGGTCAGCGCGGGCAGGTCGGAGCCGAGCACCGCGCCGACGAACGCCGCGGACAGCCCGCCGGTCTCCACCGCCAGCTCCCGCAGCCGCGCGTGCCGCACGGGAGAGAACGCGAGGTCGTCGCCGCCGCGGACGCGCAGCACCTCCAGCTCCGGGTACGCCGCCAGCAGCGGGCTGACGTCGCCCACCCTCATCCAGGAGACCTCGCACTCCTCGCTGGTCATGTCACCGAGGAAGAGGGCGCGCAGCGCGGGCAGCCGGGGCGCCGCCGCGCAGAGCTGCGCGATCGGGGCGGGGTTGAACGCCGCGTACCCCCACGCGCCGACGACCAGGGACTCCACGGACGGCCCGGCCTGCGCGACGAACCGGTCGAACGCCACCCGGAACTCGTCCGAGAGCTTGTAGTCGGCGGTCTCGTCAAAGTGCCACAGGGAGAACCGCCACGAGACCGGACCGTCCACCGTGGGCAGCGGCCCGTCGACCGGGACGTCGACGACCGGTCGACCGGCGAAGGCCCGCGCGTGGGAACCGAAGGCCACGGCCGATCACTCCCCGACCGCGGTGTAGCGGTACAGGGTGCCGTTGTGCTCGTCGGCGGTCTGCGGGTCCGACACGTCGACGCGCACGCCCGGCAGCGCGGCGACCACCGACGCGGCCATCTCCTCGGAGAGGAAGTGGTGGTGCAGGTCGAGCTGCGTCAGGTGGGTCAACGGCTGACCGGCCAGCAGCGCCGCCCCGCCCTCGTCGGTGAGCGTGCCCATCGACAGGTCGAGGACCTCCAGCCGCGGGACGACCGGCGCCGCGGCGACAGCCGCCGCCACCGCGTCGGCGATCTCGGCGTTGCACGGCGCCAGGTGCCGCAGCGCGGGCAGGCCGGCGCCGGCCAGCACGCCGGCCAGGTCGTCGACGGTCGCGTCGCCGCCGTAGTCGGACCTGCCGAGCCACAGGTCCAACCGGTGCAGGGCCGGCAGCTCGCAGGCGCCGACGGCCCGCACCACCCCGGCCGGCAGCCCGCCGGACTCGAACCGCAGCTCGCGCAGCGCGTGGTGCCGGACCGGCTCCAGCCGCAGGTCCTGCGCGCCGCGCACCCACAGCACCTCCAGCGACGGGTATGCCGCGAGCAGCGGGGTGATGTCGCCGTGCCTGAGCCAGGAGATCTCGCACTGCTCGTAGGTCAGGTCGGCGAGGAAGACCGCCCGCAGGGCGGTCCACTCCCCAGCCGCCGCCACCAACGCCTCCACCGGCAGCGGCCGCTCGTACGCCTCGCCCCACTCGCCGATCACCAGGGCGCGCACCGCGTCGGCCGGCACCTGCTCGCGCAGCGCCTGCACGAGGCCGGCGAACTCCTCGGGCTCCGCGTCGAAGTCCTCGACCTCCAGCCGCCAGGCGACCGCCGGCGGGTCGTCCGGGAGGGTCATCCCCGGTGTGAACGGCAGCACCGGCAACCCGGCGAACGATGACACGTGCGAACTGATCACGCCTACCTCCGGTCGACTGGTGCAGCGGCGGCGAGACCGTAACAGGTGTGCCCGACAAGATGATCAGCGGCGGCCGGTGGCGGGCGTGGGCGGTCCGCTGCCGCCGCCGGCGGTGAGCCACGGCGGCGGGGGCGGACGACGACGGCGGGACGCCCACCTCCCTTCTGTGAACCTTTGCGGCTTTCGTCCATCAGCCGTTCGGTTGATGGCGCGACAGCCTTTGGTCTAGGGTGGGCTGCACTGCGGTCGACGCCTCCGGGTGCCGCCGCGCCGTGTGGGACAGGAAGGCCAACATGATCACCACGACCACCGCGCCGACGACCACCACCGACGCCAGCACCACGGCGGCCGGGGACGAGTCCCGCGCGAGCGAGCTGATCGCCGCCCTCGCCGCACTGCCCGAGCGGCACCCCGACCGGCCGGCGCTGCGGGAGCGGGCGATCGAGGCGTGGCTGCCGCTGGCCCACCACCTCGCCTACCGCTACAGCGGGCGCGGCGAGCCCACCGGCGACCTGGCCCAGACCGCCGCCCTCGGGCTGATCAAGGCGGTGGACCGGTTCGACGCCTCCCGGGGCGTCGGCTTCGCCGGCTTCGCCATCCCGACGATCCTCGGCGAGATCAAGCGCCACTTCCGCGACCGCACCTGGAACATCCGCGTCCCCCGACGGCTGCAGGAGCTGCGGTTGCGCATCTCCGAGGCCAACGGCACCCTCACGCAGACGCTCCACCGGGCCCCGACGGTCGCCGACATCGCCGCCCACCTCGACATCACCGAGGAAGAGGTCCTGGAGGGCCTCGAGGGCGCCCGAGCCTACAACGCCGTCTCCCTGTCCACCCCCATCGGTGACGGCGACAGCGCCACCGAGCTGGCCGACACGCTGGGCACCGAGGACGGCGAGTTCGAGCTGGCGGAGCTGCGGGTGGCCCTCGGCCCGGCGCTCGCCACCCTCGACGAGCGGGAGCAGAAGATCCTCACCCTGCGCTTCTACGGCAACCTCACCCAGAGCGAGATCGCCGCCCGGGTCGGCGTCTCCCAGATGCACGTCTCCCGGCTGCTCGCCCGCGCCCTCGGCAAGCTGCGGGGGCAGCTCGCCGACTGCTGAGTCGGGCTTCCCGTCACACCGGCCTCCAACGTCGTCAATGAGGGCCCTTCCGCACGCCTCCGGCAGCGGAAGGGCCCTCGCTGACACTCCGCGCCGGGCGGCCGGGCACCGGGCCCGGACCGCGTCGGGGCACCGGGCGCGCCTGCGACGGCCACCCTCCGCGGCGACGCTGCGGGCATACGGCGCAACGGCCGACCGCCCGTTGCACCGGGCGGCCGGGCACACTCGTCCGGGTGAACCACCCACGCGCGGCCCGCCGACGGCGGGCCGCGTCGCATGGACTGGCCGGACGTCGCCGACGGACCCTCCGGTGAACCTCGGAGGCCCGCCGGGCGAAGGTAGGAGAGATCAATGAGCACGATTCTCGTGACGGGCGCGGCGGGCTTCATCGGGTCCAACTTCGTCCGCCACTGGCGCCGCGCCCACCCGGGCGACCGGGTGATCGCCTTCGACCTGCTGACGTACTCCGGCACGCTGGCCAACCTCGCCGACCTCGGTGACGCGGTCACCTTCGTCCAGGGCGACATCCGGGACGAGCCGGCCGTGGCGCGGGCGCTGCGCGAGCACGGGGTCGACGTCGTGGTCAACTTCGCCGCCGAGTCGCACAACTCCCGCGCGGTGCTGGGTCCGACGGCCTTCTTCGAGACGAACGTGCTCGGCCCGGTCGCCCTGATGGAGGCCGTCCGGCGGGTCGGCCGCGACGGCATCCGCTTCCACCAGATCTCCACCTGTGAGGTGTACGGGGACATGGCGCTGGACGACCCCGGCGCCTTCACGGAGGACTCGCCCTACCTGCCGCGCACCCCGTACAACGCGGCGAAGGCCGGGGGCGACCACGCCGTGCGGGCCTTCGGGCACACCTACGGGATCCCCTTCACGATCACCACCTGCTCCAACAACTACGGCCCGTACCAGTTTCCGGAGAAGGTGATCCCCCTGTTCGTCACGCACGCGTTGCGGGGCATGCCGCTGCCGGTCTACGCCTCCAGCCGCAACCGCCGGGAGTGGCTGCACGTGGCCGACCACTGCCGCGCGGTCGAGGCGGTGCTGCTGCACGGCCGGCTGGGCGAGACGTACAACGTGGGCAGCGGCGTCGAGGTAGACGTCGAGACGCTCGCCGACGCCGTACTGGGGGAGCTGGGTCTCGGCGCGGAGCTGAAGCGACGGGTGCCCGACCGGCCCTCGCACGACCGGCGCTACCTGCTCGACTCCGGCAAGCTGCGCCGCGAGCTGGCCTGGGAGCCGAGGATCGGGTTCGGCGACGGGCTGAAGGAGACGATCGACTGGTACCGGAAGCACGAGAGCTGGTGGCGGCCGCTGCTCGACCGCGTACAGGTGGCGGAGGAGACCGCGTGGCGGTGAACCGGCGCTGAACCCGCCCGGCTGGGCGGCGCGTGGCCCGGCCTTTCGTCGATCGCGGTGAACCCCGGCCCGGTGCCCCCCGGTTCTCCTACAGTGGTCCGTGCGTCCTGTCGCGCACGGGCCGCCCGCCCCGGCGCCGACCGCGGTGGCGGCGGCCGGTGGGCCCGGCCCGGTGTGGACGCGGGAACGGGGGTTCGGGTGTTCGCACGGGCGTTCCGCCCGCACCGTGCCGCGGCCCGCCCGGCGGGCGGCCACGGCCACGACCGAGCCGCGCACGGCGGGCCCGACGACCACGGCGGGCCCGGCCGGCACGGCGGATCCGGTGAGCAAGCGGGGCACGGCGGGCACGACAAGCACGCCGGTCACGACCCGGAGCAGTTCCGGCGCAAGTTCTGGCTGTGCCTCGCCCTCACCGTGCCGATCGTGCTGACCAGTCACCTGGTGATGGACTGGCTCGGCTACACCCTGGACTTCCCGGGCAGGAGCTGGGTGGGCCCGGTTCTGGGGTCGGTGGTCTTCTTCTACGGAGGCTGGCCGTTCCTGGTGGGCGCCGTACGGGAGGTCCGCGACCGCGCCCCCGGGATGATGCTGCTGGTCTCGATGGCGATCACGGTCGCGTACGCCGCGTCGCTGGCGACCAGTCTCGGCGCGTTCGACCTGGACTTCTGGTGGGAGCTGGCGGCGCTGGTGACCATTATGTTGCTGGGGCACTGGCAGG
>NZ_JBFAAF010000122.1:0-13431 GCF_040639595.1 Micromonospora sp. NPDC023814 | reverse complement strand
GCGTGTTGGGCAGTGTCACGATGATCCTCTTCCTGTCTCCCAGCAAGCCTAGCTTCACCGGGGAGGCTGCCTCATCTCAGCCTGGCAGACAGGGCCTGACCGGCCGCTGCAGCCCTGGTGGCGTTGAGGAGATGCTCGGTGCCCTCAGCCTTCGTCAGGTAGCTCAGCGCGCCCAACTCCAGGCACTGAAGTGCGATCACGTCGTCGGCGCGCATCGAGTAGACGACGACCCGCCGCCCCGCCTGCACCAATCTGCGCAGGTCGCCCATCGCCGGGGTCGGTCCGCCCAGGTGCAGGTCGAGGATGACCACGTCGGCCTGGGCACCCTCATCGACCCACGCGACGCGGACGTCCTTGCCTGAGGCGGCCACCCGTATCGGCGGTGTTCCGGAGGACAGCCAGTGGGCCACCCCGGCCAGCACGGCCGGGTGGTCATCGACGATCACGGCGCTCAGCTGTTCCTCGTCTGCCATCTGGCCTCCATTCGCACATACTCGCCATGAGTGTCATAGTCGACTACAACCTGTGCGGAGATCGCGGTGACCACGTCGGGGCCGGTGCCGGCATCCGCCATCACCGCGACCCGCACGTCCTCGCCGGTACGCAGCACACTCACCCGCGCGTGGGACTGTGCCGCAGCCAACGTCGCCACGACAGGGCTGGTGAGTTCCCGACGCACGTCGGGGGGCACCGCCACGGCCGCGCCGCTGACCGCCAGCGACACCTCGATGCCGCGTCGTTCGGCCTCATCGACACACGCGGTGACTTCGTGCACCAGCGGATCAGGGACTTCGTCGTTCTCGGCGAACAACCTGCGGAGCTGGGTCGCCGCGAGGGAGCACCGTCGTCGGGTGTCGTCGTCGCGGGGGTCCAGCACGCCATCGGCCAAGTCTGCTAGTAGCGGCAGTGTCACGCCCAACTGCCCGGCGAAGACGGTGCGCTGTTCCTGTTCCCACTGCTCGACCGCCATCACCCTTGTGATCAGCTGCTCCTGCTCGGCGGTTACTGACATCGCCTGATGGGTTCTGTGGCGCAGCATCCGCGAGATCGGCACGACCGCCAGCTGGATGCTGGCAGTGCTGAGCGCGACGATGCCCGCGGCACCGATCCCGGCGCGGTCCGGCACGACCGCTAACAAAAATTGGCCAACGCTCGCCGTCAGATGCACGGCCATGGCGGTGAGCAGCACGGGCACGCGGTCCAGGAGCAGTAGCAACAGATGCCACCCCACCAGGCCGAACGACCAGTCTGGGGTGCCGAAGTGCTCGCCCGGTGGCAGGACGCGGGTGGCAGCGGCCGAGGCTGCCAGCGTGACCGCCGTGCCGACCACCACGACGGCGGGCGGTATGGGCTTTCGGCGCACCACCCACACGGCACAGGCGGCGGTGACGAGCGCCAGTGCCGTGAAAGCGGCCACGGCGACCCACCTCGGCTGGTACTCATATTCGATCAGTGGCCGTACACACAGCCCGAATTGCACGACGCCGGTGACGCACAGCAGCGCAATCCGCATCGTGGGGTGCACGTGGTCGCGCGCGGCGCGGCTCTCAGGCACCGGGCCACATCAGCCGCACGGAGGTCCCTGTACCGGGGCGCGAGGTGACAAGGGCGTTGCCGCCGGCCGTGGTCATGCGTTCGACGATCGAGCCCCGAATGCCGCGGCGGGAGTGCGGCACCTCGCCAGGGCAGAACCCCACGCCCGCGTCGTCGACCGTAACGACTACGCGGTCCCCCTCGACGTGGATGCTCAGCGTGGCGTCGCGTACTGCGGCGTGCCGCTCGACGTTGGCCAGCGCTTCACGTACTGCACGCACCAGCGCGAGTGCTGCCGACGCGGGCACCACCGTCCCTTCCCGCCAGAGGACGTTGACGGTCAGTGGAGTTCGATCCACGACGGAGCGCAGCGCGACATTTAGGTCCACCGGGCTGTCCTGCGAGTTCTGCCCACCTGTAGCGCCTGTGAGCACGGTCAGGTCGTGCCGTGCGTACTCGGCCACCTGCTCGGGGTCGGTATCCCGGCCGTGCGTCGTCACCAGGAGAAACGTTGCCGAGGCCGTGTCGTGCAGCAACGCGAGGAACTCCCGTTCCTGGGAGTGCCGCGCCACCGCCACCGCCTCGGCCCGCGCCAGCACCGCCTGGCGTGCCCGCAATACGTCCACGCGCCTGCTGGACCGCTGCAACAACACGAACGCCAGACGCGCCATGACGCACTCGACCAGCAGCCGCAGGCCGACCGCGCTCCCCTCGCCCACGCCAACCATGGCGAAGCCGGCCACGAGCAACCCGGCCGTGACGGGCAGCGACACCTTCGGCGGCCAGTCCCACTGCAAAGTGATCGACGTCGTGGTCAGCACGTTGAGTGCCCACTGATTGGGCTTTCCATCGGTCCACTCCTGCGTCACGCAGATCGCCGCAACACGCGCCAACGTGAACGTAAGCGCCAGTGGCGCCGCACGCTCGGAAAACCCGGCGCGGCAGTCCACCACGGCACCGACCACCATCAGCCCGAACAGCGCGAACCCTAGCGGCAGTGCATCGCCGGGAACCGTCAGAAGCCCGAAAGCGCTGATGAGCAATAGCACGAACCCACGCATGGGCGCCGCGTACCGGCGTGCTGAGGCCAGGAACTCCGCCTCTACGCTGCCCGGCCCTGAACTCGACGGCATGGCGATCTGTCATGTCCCGCGGCAGGAGCAGGACGTCTGCGGCCGCGTCACGAGACTGCGATCAACTTCGATAACCACGCGAAGACCCTAACCGTCTAGGTTCGGGGCGCACAGCACCCCTCAACGTGGGAGTCGGTTGATGGCAGGCGACGGGTTCAGCAGACGGACCTTCTTGTACGCAACGGTGGCGGCCGGTACTGCCACTGCGGTCAGTATCGGGGCGCGCGCAGCCGAGGCAGCCGTCCCAGGTTTCTACAACCCCTTCAGTGGCTATCCGATCACTGGGACCTGGCAGGAACATCTCAACCAGGTTCGGCCGTGGCGCAGCACGGCCCGAGCCGGTGACATCTATGCCGCCCGGCGGGTCACCGATGCGCGCAGCATCGACCGCACCCGCCCCTGAACAGCCGCCCCGCGGCAGCCCAGCCGCCCGTGATGGAGGAGCCGTGACCGTTCTCGATGACGCCTTCGGCGCTGTACCAGCTCCGATCTACACCCATCACGAGCGGTACGGAGAAACCGTGCACCGATCCCAGCCCGAGTCCATCCGCCGCGAACTGGCCGCCTTGCAGGTGCGCGCCGGGGACCGGGTGTTGGAGATCGGTACCGGCTCCGGGTACAGCGGCGCCATCCTCGCCAATCTCTGCGGGCCGCGCGGACGGGTCATCAGCGTCGACATCAGCGACGATCTCGTCCGACGTGCCACGGCGATCCACGCCGAACGCGAGGTCACCGGTGTCGACTGCCACGTCGCCGACGGCCTCGCCGGCTATCCGGCCGCAGCCCCCTACCACCGTGCTGTGGCCTGGTGCGCGCCCCCACGGCTCCCACGAACTTGGATAGACCAGGTTGTCGACGGTGGGCGGATCGTCGCCTGCCTGCCAATCGCGCAGCTGCCGTCCACCACACTGATCGCCACCATCACCGTCGAGGCCGGGCAGCCGTGCATTGAGGCCGTCACCGGCGGCGGCTACGCCCAGAGCACCACCACAGCGGTCGACGACGCCCTGACCGTCCCCGGCCGCTGGGTCGACTGGTGCGACTACCAGCCGGATCCGTCCTGGATAGCCATCGGCTGGCGCGCCGACGATGACGACCAGCGCACCGGCGCCCGCTCAGCGCTCAACCACCTGCTGCACCCGGGACACACCGAAACCTACAACCGGCAACCGCTGGACTGGCGGTCGTGGCACACCTACGCGGCAGCCCTCGGCGACCCGCACCTGAGCCTCGCCGCCCTCCGCAACCAGATCCGCGGCATCGGCCACACCACCGCCACTTCGGCCGCCGTGATCCTAACCGACGCCACCCTCATCGCCGACAGCCCGGACTCACCGTCACTGAGCATCCTGCGGGACTGGCTCGAACAATGGGAACGCGCCGGCCGCCCCGCCGCCGACTCCTTCACCACCGCTCTCGTGCCCTACCACGGCGGCGACTTTCCCGGCTGGGACCTGCGTGCGTTCTACTGACTCCACCGAAGAAACCGTCAGAAGACGAACCGAGCACGCAGGGTGGGAGAGTCCTGGGGGCATTTGTCGCCTTCGTCGAAGCGCGTCGTGACCCGCCGGCTACCGGTGCCGCGCCGCCGTGGGATCTGCCCGTGACCGTCGCGCGTCTCCCACACGTCGCACCCGGACAGTTCCCCGCACCGACCATTCACGAGAAGGGGCGTTCATGGATTCTGCTGTTGCGAGCACGTCACCGGAGCAACTGCGCGCCGCCCTGGCGGCACACCTGTCGAAGAAGGAGTGGATCCGGACACCAGCGGTGCGCGCGGCGTTCCGCGCCGTGCCGCGGCATCTGTTCGTGCCGGACACCGTCACCCTGACAGAGGCGTACGCCGACGATGTCGTGATCACCCAACGCGACCCGGCCGGGAAAGCAACCAGCTCAGTGTCGGCGCCCTGGCTGCAGGCCCACATGCTGGAACAGGCCGCCCTGCGGCCCGGCGCCCGGGTCCTCGAGATCGGCTCCGGCGGCTACAACGCCGCGCTGATCGCCGACGTCGTCGGCCCGGACGGCAAGGTCGTCACCGTCGACATCGACACCGACGTCATCGACCGCGCCCGCACCGGCTTGGACCGCGCCGGCTACCGGCACGTGACGGTGGTGCACGGCGACGGCGAGTACGGACACCAGCCCAGCGCCCCGTACGACGCCATCATCGTCACCGTGGAGACACCGGACCTCCCACCGGCCTGGCTCACCCAACTCGCCCCGGACGGTGTTCTCATCGTGCCGCTGCGGATGCGCAACATGACCCGGTGCCTCACCCTGCGACGCCACGAGGAACATCTTCTCGCCACCACGGCACTGCAATGCGGGTTCGTGCCGATGCAGGGCGACGGGCGCAGTCCCACCCGCCGTCTGGCCCTACGCGGCGACGACGTCGTCCTGACCCTGGACGACACCACCACCGAGGTGGGCCTGGACGCACTCGCCTCCGCGCTGCACTCGCCACGGCTGGACGCCTGGTCGCCGGTCACCATCACGATGCAGGAAGGCTCTTCCTTCGAGTCACTGCACC
This sequence comes from Micromonospora sp. NPDC023814, assembly GCF_040639595.1. Classification (NCBI taxonomy): domain Bacteria; kingdom Bacillati; phylum Actinomycetota; class Actinomycetes; order Micromonosporales; family Micromonosporaceae; genus Micromonospora; species Micromonospora sp. NPDC023814. The sequence goes on along the minus strand of NZ_JBFAAF010000122.1, from coordinate 8,235 downwards.
TGTGGCTGGCCAGTCAGCCCAAGCCCTTCGGCACTCTCACCGTAGACCGCGAGCGCGCCGCCGGCCTGATCGACCCTCAAGACCGGTTCGTCTGCCCGACCCTGCTCACCGCCGACAGCTTCGCCTACCTCGCCATGCGGAAACTCGACGACTCCACCTGGCAGTTCGGCGCCCACGGCTTCGGACCCGGTGCCGACACCCTCACCGCCGACATGCTCGACCTCATCGCGGTCTGGGACCACGACCACCGGCACGGCCCCGGCCCGAGGATCACCGTGCACCCCACCGGCACACACCCGCCCGCACCCGACCGGCCCCAACTGCTCGTCACCCGCCGCCACGCCACGATCACCGTCACCTGGCCCGCCACGGGAGAACCGCGGTGACCGTCGACCCGTCGCGCACCGAACGTGACTCCCCGCAGCTGCCCACGCTGGTCGTGATTCGCGGCAATTCAGGCTCGGGAAAGACCACCACCGCCCACGAAGTTCGCAGAAGAGCAGGCCGGGGCACTTAGTGGAACAGGATTACCTCCGCAGAGTCCTGCTCAGAGAACACGGCGGCAACCGGATGCAGCCGGTGGCGCCGGCGTTCATCGCTGCGACCGCGCGTGCCGCGCTCGAAGCCGGCTACCACGTCATTTCTGGAAGGCATCCTGGACAACCGCGGCCATGGCGCGATCCTGCGCCGGCTGATCGCCCGAGCATTCCGGGCCGAGCACCGTCTTCTACTTCGACCTCCTCGCTGACGGCACGGAAGCAACGGTGGTCACCGGTTTGGATGCCCCTTCCCGCTACTGGTGATCGCCACCGTGTTTCGCCGGGCCACCGGCCGGGCGGTCTGCGCCGCGTTCGCCGCCGCCCTAACCCGGATCGGCGTGCCGGGCGAAGTGCTCACGGATAACGGCAAACAGTTCACCGGCCGGTTCACCAAACCCCGCCCGGCAGGGGCATTGCGTAGTCGGATTGCTCCTGGTAGCGGTGTCGATGAGGTGTTTGGGTCGGCGGTTGGCGCGTCTGGTGGCGCTGGCGATGTTGAATTCACCGTTGCTGTGGTGCTATCCGATGGTCCCGTCCAGATCCCGTGCCCAGTCCGCGATCGCGGCGAACGTGACTGCGCCGGCCAGCACCGCGCACACCGCCACCGCAAGAGGTAACCTGGGCGCGGGACCCGTCCGAAGGCGATCGGGTCGAGCCCGTTAGGTTTCGCTGCCAGGTCCGGTCTGTCCTTCAGGGCCCGGCACCGGTCGGGCTCGACATCGACTGGGGAGACAGACATGGCGGTAGGAGTGTTTGCGGGCATCCCGGTGCGCGACTATGACAGCGCCCTGGAGTGGTACAAGCGGCTGCTCGGTGCTGAACCGGCCTTCTATCCGAACGAGATCGAGGCGGTCTGGCAGTTGGCCGAGGATCGGTACGTGTACATCATCCAGGATCCCGACCGGGCCGGCGGAGCTGTCAGCATGATTTGGGTCGACGACCCAGTCGCCGAGGTTGCGAGGATCTCCGGACGGGGCGTGGAGCCGGTCGACGTTGAGAAGCACGAATCAGTCTGGAAGTACGTCTTCCACGACAGCGACGGCAACGAGACCGGAATCGGCGGAGAGGTCTCGACGACCGGATGATCACTGGCCCCGCGCTGTAGGCGTGGTGACCTCGGACCACTCTTCCCCCGTCCCCCCGTAGTTCAATCGAGCGCCAGTGATTTGCCATCCCGTGTGCCGTTGACCCACCCGACGGGGAGCGAGGTGGGGCCAGGGGTGTCGAGGTGGAGCGCCCTACCTGACGAACGACCTCGACACCCTGGTCCTGGTCTGCTCGGCTCGGCCTGGGGTCGTCGGCAGGCAGTGATGCTTCCGCTCCGCCCCGGAGCCGAAGCGCCCCCCGCCGGAGACGTCCTCTGTGGTGAGTCGGAGCTATCGCGTAGTCGTTTGATGTGGGGCTGACCTGGGCTTTCGGCTGTGTTGGCTGGGGCGGGGTCTCGTGGGGCGGGTGTGGCCCCATCGGTGATCATGGTGGTTCCTGACGCCACCTGGTTCGGAACGAGGACTACACCCGCAGATGTCATCATCGCCGATCGCGGTGTTGTTGCCGCATGGACCAACCGCTTCCATCCAGCCGGTCGTGTTCACCGAACGTGAGCGGCTCGGGTTGTTGGCCGCGCTGGCTGCTGTGCCCGACCCGCGGGATCCGCGCGGGGCCCGTTATCCGCTGGCCAGCCTGCTGGCGGTGGCGGTGTGCGCGGTGCTGGCCGGAGCGGTCACGTTCGCCGCGATCGGGGACTGGGCTCGGGATCTGGACCGGTCGGCGTGGGCCAGGCTCACCACCGATCTGAACCGCACCAAGGCCATGCACCAGATCACGATCACCACCGGATGAGCGCTCACATTGTGATCTGGCAGGAGTGCCTGGTCGGCGGCGGTGTCCTGCTGCCCGATCATGACCGCTGCTGACCGCCTGGGACACCGGCTACTGGCAGGTGGCTGGCACGGCTGCGCGGTTGTCCGGCGTACGGCTTACCGCCACCGGCCTCCGGGCGGGGGCGGCTTGCCGTGTCGCCGGCTCTCCACGGCCTGGACCCCCGGTATCCGATGGCAAGCCGCGAAGCGGCGCGGCAGCCGATCGCCCGGGGCTCGGCGGACGCCGACCGCCGTCGCGATCGTTAGGGCAGTGCCAGCCGTTCGACGACAAGATCCGCGCCAACCTACATGGCCGCGTGAGTGTTGGCCCTGCTGACCTGCCGCCCAGGTCGCCTACATCAACCGTGAGTCGATCTCCCAGCCCGGGTAGAGGTTACTCGCGGGGCGAAGGCACGTTGCCTCAGCCCCGTATGCGGACTGTAGCCGGCAGCGCGTACCGGCATCGGCTACTGATCTTCTGGTGGTACGCGGTCCGGCCATGAGCGTACGTTCCTGCGTTCTGGGAAGGCTTGGCTGCCGGCCGGGCCCTGCCCGGGGCGGACCCGGTGATGCGGGCGGAGGCGGAGCGGTGCAGATCCTGTTGGTCGACGGCGTGCATCGATGGCGTTAGGGTAGAAAGGTGACGTACGCCGCCGTGGTGGTCGGCGCTCGGGTCGCCGGCTCCCCGACCGCTATGCTGCTGGCCCGCCAGGGTCACCGGGTGCTGCTGGTGGACCGCGAGACGTTCCCGAGCGACGTGCTGTCGACGCACCTGCTGCATGTGCCCGCGATGGCGTACCTGCGCCGGTGGGGCTTACTGGACCGGGTGGTCGCGACGGGCGCCCCGCCACACGAGCGGTTTACGATGGACTTCGGGCCGTTCGCCATCGCAGGCCCGCCGCCCCCGGTCGACGGCGCACAACACGCCTACTGTGTGCGCCGCACCCTCCTAGACAAGATCCTCGTTGACGCGGCGCGGGAGGCCGGCGCTGAGGTGCGCGAGGGTTTCACCGTCGATGGTCTGCTGCACGACGCCGACGGGCGGGTCACTGGCGTGCACGGCCCGGACGGCCCGGTCAAGGCCCGGATCGTGATCGGCGCCGACGGACTACGCTCGGTCGTGGCCCGCAAGACCGGCGCCGGGACGTATGACGCGACGCCGTCGCTGACGGCCTGCTACTACGCCTACTACCGGTCCGTTTCCGGCCTGGGCGCGGAGATCTACCAGCTCGGCGACCGCACGGTCGTGGTCTTCCCGACCAACGACAACCTGGCGTGCGTGTTCGTCGCCTGCCCGATCGCGCAGTTCCACGCGTTCCGGAAGGACGTCGAGCGCAACTACCTGGAGGCGATCGGCCGAGTGCCCGCACTGGCCGCTCGGGTCGCTGCCGGCGAGCGGGTGGAGCGCATCCGCGGTACGGCGGATCTGCCGAACTTCTTCCGCGAGTCGCACGGGCCGGGCTGGGCCTTGGTCGGCGACGCCGGCTACCACAAGGATCCGTGCATGGCCGCCGGCATCACCGACGCGTTCGTGTGCGCGCAGCTGCTCGCCGATGTTGTCCATCGTGGGCTGGCCGGCGAGCAGGATCTGGACGAGGCCGTGGCGTCGTACGTGGCCGCGCGGGACGACCGGTTCCGACCCGCGCTGCAGCTGACCTGCCAGCTGGCCTCGATGGAGCCGCCGTCAGCGGACATGGCGAAGCTGCTCACCACGATCGCGGCAGACCCAGCGGAAAGCACCCGGTTCTTCGGCATGCTGCAGGGCAGTACCCCGATCCCGGAGTACTTCGACCCGGCCAACATCGACCACATCCTCTCAGCCGGTACACACCGACCACTCGATAGTCAGGAGCCCCGTACATAAACAGACGTCGGCGGCGCCGCCCCCAAAATCTGGGCAATTACGCAAGCAATAGGCGTACAGAATCATCCATCGGTGACTGCATGGCGTGCATGGGGCCGGAACTCGTAGCAAGGTAGTGAACGGAAATGCTTCGGCCCGCGTTCAGATCATCGGTGTGTTGGTTCGACGGCTGTACCTGATGATGATCCGGATCGTCGGCGGGCTGGGCTACTGCTCCTAAGCGACACGGCCCTGCTGGCGGAGGTCCTCGCCCTACACGACGAGGTAGCGGTGCTGCGCCGACAGGTCCGAGGCCGGCCCCGGCTGTCCCGGCCCGACCGGGCCACCCTGCCCGCCCTGCCCAGCTACTACCACCTGCCGCGCGAGCTCAGCCGTCCGACACCAACACGGACCGACACCAGGCGCATGCCTCCCGGAGTCGGCCACAGTGGACGGCAGCACGGCGGGCACGAGCGGCACCGGCTATGACCGCCGCGATCTTCAACCTCCGGGCCTGCGGCAGCCAACGCTGCCGCCCTGGGCGGCGAAGACACCCCTGCGGGCACCGGTGTCGCGGGCCGCCACGGTGGCCTCCGAGGTCAGCCCATCCGGCCCGCGCGGTTGCGATGCGGTCGCCAGCCCCGGAGGCCCTGGTCGAGGCCGCCGTCGGGCGCCAGCTCGCCGAATCCGACGTCCCGGCAGTACAGGTACTTCTCAAGCTCCATGTGCCACACCCGCATATCGCGGCGGGTCCCGCTGGCCAGCGGCCGCTGCCGCCGGGTCGTCGCTCGCCATGGCCGGCGCTCAACGACGCCCTGCCGCAACAGGAAGTCGTAAAGGCAGCCGATCGCTGCCGCGTCGCGATCCCAGGCCGCCTCACCGACCGTCTGCTCGGCCTCGTCGGGCCGCCAACGCCGGAAGTCCTGGATGTCAGCCTCGGAAGCCGACGCCAGGTCGAGCCCTCGGGCCTGCAGAAACTGCAGGAACTGCAGGAACTGCAGCATCAACGCCGTGTACGCGTACCCGCGCATCGTCAGCGTGTTACCACGACGAGGGGCGGAGCGCCCGGATCGCGGCAGCGAGGGCACGGTGGTGAGATCGTTGGGACAAGATCGTGTCGTACCTGGACGGCAGGATGCTGATTTGGCGATCTCGACGGCTCACACCGTCCGTGCGAAGAAAGGACGAGTTGGATGAAGAACGGACCGCCGAGCCGTCTTGCCATCAATCACGATGCCTATCACGCCGAGCATGTGGGGCGCACCGCCGACGGAAGGCAGTTCTTCCTCACCACCCCGTTTGAGCCCGCCATTCGTCGCGAGGACGACGGTCAGGAGTTCGTCGCCCTGTACCTCTTCGATGCCGACGGCCGGTTCCTGGAGGCCAGGATTGACGCCTTCGGTCCCAGAACTCGGATGGACCGGGCGGCGCGGCGGGCGGAATACGACGCCCGGTTGAAGGAACTCGGGGAGGTTACGTTCACCCGTATCGAAGTCGAGCCCTTCGCGATCAATCGGTTCGGTACGACCTTCGGCCTGGTTCCCAGAGAGCCCGAGGATGACGACGACGTATGGTGGGTCACCCTCGAGCCCGGCGACTACATGGCCTTCACCGAACCATGGGACAGCGTCGAGTACGACACCTGATGCCCACTCACGCAGGTGCACCTGTATCGCCGCGTCGGGGTGTTCGCGGATCAGACGATCGAGCAGCTACCGCTCGACGCGCCGGGGCGGGTGTCGTGGTGGCGGCCAGGTGGACAGGCCGTGACGCTGCAAAGGATCATCGTCCACGTGACCTGCGACCTCGCTCGTCACGCCGGTCACGCCGACATCATGCGCGAGCAGCACGACACGGCGATCGGCCTGCGGCGGGAGAACACCAACATCCCTCACGACTACGACTGGCCGGCGTACGTCACCAAGCTGACGAAGCTGGCTGACCGCTTCGGTTAGCCGCCCGGTCCCGTCGGCGCAGTCGGTGAGTTCAGCATCCGCTCTTCGGCAGGTGAGGACGCCACGACTGGCCAGCGCGACAAGGAGCGGACCACCAACGCATCCGCCACGACCGGACGTACGGCATCCGGTTCAGCCAGGCACTGAGCCACTGCCAAGGTGCGGCTCGTGGCGGGTGACGATGAAAGCATCGTCGCCGAGGGACAGCGACTCGCCGGCGGTGCACGAGACGGCGTGGGGGGCTGTCAGCGCGGCTGTGCGCACCCACAGCCGCGCGGGTCGCTCGAACTCGACCGCCCGCAGCCCCCACGTGCCGTCATCGCAGGGAACGGCGAGGTTGACCACCGCTGAGGCGTCGCGTACCGCACCGAACCAGGCGTGGGCGGCGGTGTAGTCGGCCAGCGTGAGCTGCGCTTGCGTTGGTTGACCGGCCACCGTGGATCGAGGTGAGCTAGTCGGAACCAGCGCGTGAACCCAGTGGTCATCTGCGAAACGGCCGGCGATCCGGTGGGCAAGGAGGGGACTCCTGGTGAGCCATCCCTCGGCCAACCGTCGCAACGCATCGTCACGCGCCGCTCCGGGCTGACCGGCAGCGGTGAGCACAGCGTCACCGGCGCCTGCGAAGGTGTCACACAACTCCCGCAGCGAAACCCGGCCGACGGCCTGCGCGTAACGCACCGACCGGATCTCCAGCATCGCCTGGTGGAGCACGGTGGCGGCATCCACGGCCCCACCGGGCGGCAGTGACAGCTGGATCTGCCGCGGCTTGCGCCGGCCGGCGCGGCGGCGTGGAGTGGACGCGTCGGCGGCCTGCCCGGCGTGCGACAGGTGCCACGAGGAGTCGTCGAACCCCACAGTGGCCGAGGCGGCGCGAAGGCGCCCCTGAGTGCCGACACAGACCTCGACTCCGGCGGCATCCGCGGCCAAGGTCGCACCAGCCCCGTCATCGCTGTCGAACCTCACGGCCCGGACGTCGCTGAGGAACACTTGCACGACCGCGTCCCCGCGGTCGCCTGGGGTGGCGTAGCGGCGCGGCGCCGCCAGGGCGACGTAACCGGACAACTCCTGCCCGGCGCGTTCCACCCGCACCGTCCGGACCTCGGCGCGGGCCAGGTCGTAGTCCTTCGCGACGCTCGCGGCAGCCGCCGCGATCAGTGGCGCGGTGCCAGGCTGAACCCGCCCCTGGTAGTCGCGGTAGTGCCCGGCACGGTGGACGAGCGGGGGCAGCAGGGGCTCCAATCGGTGTCCGGCGACCGCGGCCTGCTCGATCATCCACGCCCGCCGGGGCGGCGCCAGATCTGCCATCCACACGAGCGCCGCCCTCGCGCGCCTCTCACGCAACCACGCCGGACGACTGAGCGCCGCATCGAACAGCGGGAAGGTGTTGTTGTCCCAAACGTCCGCGATCTGGACGACAGCCTGCCGGTCGAAGCGGCGACCATCGGCCGCCAGTTCCCCAATGCTGGCCACCGAACGGTCCAGCAGCGCCGCGAACATCGACATGGCAGAAGCCCCGGTCATGACCGAGAAGCCTATGGGCAGCGCGACATGCGCGTCTTGACCACGGGCCCCGCTCGGCTGCGATCACGCCCTCTCATCGGCCACGTCCGGATGTATGCACCCGGCCGTTCACCTTCGTCGCCGGTATCGGGCCGGCCCTGACCCTCGTTCGCGCCCGGTCATGAGCGACCGCGCGCGGACCGCCGCGTGATGTACTCCGGGGCAAGGCCACCTTGCCTCTCGCTCCGGCTCAGGCCCACGGCGGCGGCTCATAGCAGGACGAACGAGAAGTCCCTGCGAGTGCTGCGGTTCAGCGGAATGCCGATCTTGACGCGGCGAGCGATCTCCCCGCAGCTGATGCCCAGCCCCCTCGGCGATGAGCCGTTCGGGGCGAAGGGACACGGGGTCGTCGAAGACGACTGAAACCTGGACAGGCCAGGGGCTGTGACTGATCAGGTGGTCGTTCCGGTTGCGGGTAGCCAGGGACGGCCGGTGGCGAGTTCGGTGAGGGCGTGCATGATGTTGCGGCCGTGCGCGGC
>NZ_JBFAAF010000121.1:0-13490 GCF_040639595.1 Micromonospora sp. NPDC023814 | reverse complement strand
GATCTCGGGGTTGGTGCCGTAGAGCTGGAGGCTGCGGGGCCGCTCGTCGGCGCCGAAGGCGATCATGCGCAGCGTCTTCGGGTTCCGCTCCACCACCGGCCAGCGGCGTCCTCGCCTCCGACCATCAGTGGGGCGTGGCGGCGTGGACCCGGACGATCACGGCGGTGGCGTTGTCGTCGCCGCCGGCCTCCAGGGTGGCGCCGAGCAGGTCCCGGACCGCCTCCTCCGGTCGTGGCGCCGCCAGCAGCTCCCGGGTCAGGTGGTAGTCGACCTGGTCGCTGACCCCGTCGGTGCAGAGCAGCCACACGTCGCCGGGACGCAGCGACACGGCGAGCAGGTCCGCCTCCGGCTCGCCCGGGTGCCCCGCGTAGCGGGTCAGTTGGTAGCGGGCGCGGGCGGCGGCGGGGGAGTCGGCCGGGTACCAGCCGTGCAGTACGCCCAGCCAGGCCGCCGTGTGGTCGACGGTCATCAGCTCCAGCAGGCCGTCGCGCAGCCGGTACGCGCGGGAGTCGCCGAGCTGGAGGAGCCAGCCCTGGCCGCCGTCGGGCTCGACGAGCAGGGCGGTCAGCGTACAGCCGGTCAGCTCCGCCAGGCCCGCGCCGGCGGCGCGTACGGCCGACTGGACGCCGGCCACGGCGGCGCGCAACTGCCGGGGGCCGACGTCGGGCCAGGCGGCCCGGACCTGTGCGACCAGGGTGCCCATCGCCGTGGTGCCGGCCCGGCGGCTGCCCTCGCCGGCGCCCATCCCGTCGGCCACCGCCGCGAACGGCAGGGCCGGGTCGACGTGCAGCACGTCGAAGTTGGCCGGGTAGCGGTTGCCGACGACGCTGCCGCCGACGGCCTCCACCGTGATCTCGCCGAGCGGGTGGCGGCGCGGCTCGGCGGGCGCGGGAACCTCATCGGACACGGGGACCTCGGCATCGGGCACGACTCTGGCGGGCCGGCGGGCGAAGGCGGGACATCGGCGGACGGTAGCACCGGGCGAGCCGAACTCGGGTGTCAACATGGGTTGACAGGATGGCGAATGTCAACGTAAGTTGACGACATGAGTCAGGCAACGGAACTCGCCGCGGCAGCCGGCAGCACCGACCCCCGGGTCGGGCTGCGCGCCGTCCGCGCGCTGCGCCGGCTGCTCGAACGGCTCGAGGTGGTCCAGGTGGACAACGCCCGTCGACAGGGCTGGTCCTGGCAGGAGATCGCCGACGAGCTAGAGGTCAGCCGGCAGGCGGTCCACAAGAAGCACGCCGGGCGACCGGCGGTCGGATCCTCCTGGGAGGCGTGATGTTCGAACGGTTCACCGACCGGGCCCGCACCGTCGTGCGAGTCGCCCGGGACGAGGCCCGGGCCGAGGGCCAACGGCCGGTCGGCACCGAGCACCTGCTGCTCGCCCTCCTCGCCGACGGGGACAGCCTCGCCGCGCGGGTGCTCGCCGAGGCCGGCGTCCGCGCCGACGACCTGCGGGACCGCGTCCGCCGGCACACCGAGCGGGGCGGCACCGGCCTCGCCGACGCCGACGCCGCCGCCCTGCGGGAGATCGGCATCGACCTGGCCGCGATCGTGGCCCGGATCGAGGAGTCGTTCGGTCCGGACGCGCTGCGCGAGGCGGCGCCGGCGCCGCGCCGCCGCTGGGGCCGCCGACGGTACGCGGGCGGACCGTTCTCCTCCCGCGCGAAGAAGGTGTTGGAGCTGTCGCTGCGGGAGGCGCTGCGACTGCGCCACCGCCACATCGGCACCGAGCACATCCTGCTCGGGGTGCTCCGCGAGGGGCGGGGGCTGGGCGCGCTGGTGCTCACCGAGGCCGGAGCCGACCTGGACGACCTGCGCCGGCGGGTGGAGACCGCGCTGCGGGCGGCGGCCTGAGCCCCCGGAGCCGGCGGCCCGGGGCGGGATCGTAAACCTGTTCTCGCTGCGCGTAACGTCACCGGGTCGCCGGCTCGCTGCCGCGCCGGATCTGCTGCACACTGGCGCCGTGGATCCCCGACAGGACAGGCGCGCGGCCCATGATGGTGGCCTGCGCTCCGCCGTGGTGGTCAACCCCGTGAAGGTGGCCGACCTCGACGAGCTGCACCGGACGGTCCACGACGCCCTCGCCGCCGCCGGCTGGCCCGAGCCGCTCTGGTTCGAGACCACGGTCGAGGACCCGGGCCGTGGCCAGACCGAGAAGGCGGTCGCGGCCGGCGTGGAGGTGGTCTTCGCCTGCGGCGGCGACGGCACCGTGATGTCCTGCGTCAGCGGCCTGGTCGGCACCGACGTCGCGCTCGCCGTGCTCCCGCAGGGCACCGGCAACCTGCTCGCGGCCAACCTGGGCCTCTCCGGGGACCTGGCCGCCGGGCTGGAGGTCGCCGTCGAGCGCGGTCGCCGGCTGCTCGACGTCGGCGCGGTCGAGGACCACTACTTCACCGTGATGGCCGGCATGGGCTTCGACGCCCAGATGCTCGCCGACACCTCGGAGACCACCAAGAAGCGGATCGGCTGGCCGGCGTACGTGGTGGGGGCCGCCAAGCACCTGCGCGACCGGCCGATGAAGGTGTCCATCCGCATCGACGACCAGCAGCCGATCCGCCGGCGGGCCCGCTCCGTGCTGATCGCCAACGTCGGGCGCCTCCAGGGCGGGGTGCGCCTGCTCACCGACGCCGAGCCCGACGACGGCTACCTCGACGTCGCCGTGCTCACCCCGCGTACGCTGCGGCACTGGCTGGCGCTCGGCTGGGCCGTCGTACGCCGGCAGGACCGCGTGCCCCGGATGGAGGTCTTCCGGGGCCGGCGCGTGGAGATCACCAGCAACCGGCCCCAGCCCCGGGAGCTCGACGGCGACCTCATCGAGCCGGGCCGCACCCTGAAGGCCGAGATCCGGCGGCGGGCGCTCTGGCTCTGCGTGCCGCAGCCCGAGCAGGCCCCCGACCTGGCCGAGGACGCGCAGGCGGCCGGAGAGCGGGGCGAGCAGCTCATCGACGAGGCGCACCGTGAGTAGCACCCGGATCGTGCCGGAGACCCGGCTGATGCCCGACGAGGAGCTCAACGCCGACGACGCCTGGCACGCGCTGCGCCGGCAGGGCGGCTGGCACCTGCTGCGGGACGCCTTCATCCGGTTCCGCTACGGCGACGGGTTCAGCCACTCCCGCGCGTTCGCGCTGCAACTGTGCCTCGCCGTGGTGCCGTTCATGATCGCGCTGACCGGCCTGATCAGCGAACTCGGCGTGGAGGAGGGCGGCCAGGTCGTCGCCGACACGGTGCTCGCACTCACCCCCGGGGCGAGCGAGCCGGTGGTGGCCGAGCTGCTCGGCGAGGGCGACCGCACCGAACGCGCCGGGGAGCTGGCGCTCAGCCTCGGCCTGATCACCGGCCTGGTCGCGCTGACCAGCACGATGGCGCAGATCGAGCGCGGCGCCAACCGGATCTACGGCGTGGAACGGGACCGCCCGGCGCTGTGGAAGTACGTCCGCGCCGCCGTCCTCGCCCTCACCGCCGGCGTACCGGCGCTGACCGGGTTCCTGATCCTCGTCGGCGGCGGCCCGATGGGTGACTCGGTGCAGCGGCACTACGCCTGGGGCGAACTCGCCAACGGCGTCTGGGACGTGGTGCGCTGGCCGCTCAGTCTCGCGCTGACCGTCCTGGCCGTCGCGGTGCTCTTCCGGCACGCCCCCCGCCGCAACCAGCCCGGCCTGTCCTGGCTCTTCTTCGGCGCCGGGATCGCCACCGTGCTGTGGTGGGTGGCCAGCCTGCTGCTCGCCGCGTACGTGCGGTTCAGCGACGGGTTCGGCCAGACCTACGGCGCGCTGACCGGCATGATGGCGCTGCTGCTGTGGGCGAACCTGACCGGCATGGCGCTCTTCGGCGGGCTCTCCTTCGCCGCCCAGCTGGAGGCGCTGCGAATCGGGGTGCGCGAGCCCGCCCAGCCCGACCTATGGGAGCCCGAGGCCGAGCGCGACCAGCTCCACGACACCGGCGACATGACCTCCCTGTAGTCCGTTTCGGACACCCCCGGTGTACGCGCAGCGCCGATCGGGTATTGCGGCACGCCAGGAGCGAGAGGGAGGCTGCCGTGGGCGCGGTCAAAGAGGCGTTGCGTCGACCCCTGGGTCACTTCACCGAGCGGACGCTCGCCGGCCTGGCGGTCGTGCTCGGCGCCGGGGTCGGCTTCGGGGTGCTCCTCGTCCTGGTCCGGACCCGGTGGACCCCGCTGTACGACGTCGACCACGGCGTGGCCGCCTGGCTCAACGACCTGGTCGCCCCGCACGGGCCGCTGGTCACCGTGCTCAACGCGCTCACCGACCTCGGCGGCCGGGCGGTCATCGTCTGGCTGGTGTCGGTCGCCGTGGTCGGCCTGCTGATCCGCCGGCAGGGCCGGCTCGCGGTGTTCCTGGTCGTCACCGGTCTCGGCGCGCTGATCCTCGACCCGGCGCTCAAGACGCTGGTCGACCGGCTGCGCCCCGAGGTGGAGGTGCCGATCGGCAGCTACGCCGGGGACAGCTTCCCCAGCGGGCACGCGCTCGGCTCGATGGTCGCGTACGGGGCGCTGCTGCTGGTCTTCCTGCCGGCCATGTCGCGCCGTTGGCGCAGGCCCGCGATCGTCCTGGTCGCCGCCGTCGTGTTCCTGATCGGGCTGACCCGGATCGCGCTGGGCGTGCACTTCGTCTCCGACGTGCTCGGGGCCTGGCTGCTCGGCGCCGCCTGGCTCGGCGTCACCGCGTACGCCTTCCGGCTGTGGCGGTTGGAGCGGGGCCGGCCGGTCCCGGCGCTGACCGAGGGGCTGGAGCCGGAGGCCGCGCACGAGGTGGCGCCCGCCCCCGACGAGGCGCACCTGCTGCCGCACCCCCGGGCGGCCGTGTTCGAGCTGGTCGTCGGCTGGGTGCTGGTCCTCGGCGCGCTCTACGGCTTCGGCATGTTCGTCAGCTACCACGCCGGCGGCACCCTCTTCGCCACCCTCGACACCGACGTGCCGAGGTGGTTCGCGGAGCACCGCACCCCCGACCGGGACGACCTGAGCCACTGGTGGAGCAAGGCCGGCGACACGCACGCCATCCTGCTCATCTCGCTGGTCTTCTGCCCGCTCGTGCTGGCCGTGTGGCGGCGCTGGCGGCCGGTGCTGTTCGTCGCCCTGACCATGTTCGGCGAGCTGAGCCTCTTCCTCGCCTCCGCCGCCGCGGTCGACCGGCCCCGCCCGCCGGTGGGCAACCTCGACGGCCCGATGCCGACCTCTTCGTTCCCGTCCGGCCACATCGCCGCCACGCTCTGCGTCTGGGTCGCCGTCGCGATCATCGTCGTCCCGCGTACGGACCGGTGGTGGCGGTGGATCTTCGTGGCGCTGGCGGTGGTGATGCCGGCCGCCGTGGCGATCTCCCGGATGTACCGGGGCATGCACCACCCCACCGACGTCATGGGCGCGATCATCCTCACCATCGGATGGGTCGGGCTGCTCTACTGGGTCGTCCGCCCCAACGAGGACCTGCGCGAGGGCAACCGGCCCAGCATCGAGTCCGAGGACGTGCACACCCTCGACGACGAGCTGGCCAAGGCCGCCCGGGTGGACTGACGGCACCGATGCTGCGGGTGATGAGCTGGAACATCCGGACCGGCGGCCGGGACCGGGGCGGCGCCGACCGCCGGGACCGGCTGGCGCAGGTCGTCGCCGCGCAGCGGCCGGACGTGCTGGCCCTGCAGGAGCTGCGGGACTTCGACTCGGGCGACGTGCTCGGCGACTTCGCGGGCCGGGTGGGGATGCGGCCCCACCTCGCCCGTTCCTGCTTCGGCCAGCCGGTGGCGGTGCTGCTCCGGCCGCCGATGCGCGCCCTCGCCGCCGCCCGGGTGCGCCGGCCGTTCCACCACGCCGCGCAGCGGGTCACCGTGGCGACCGACGCCGGCCCGCTGACCGTGCTGAGCGTCCACCTCGATCCCTACTCCGGGCTGCGGCGGCGCGTCGAGGCGGGCTGGGCCGCCGCCGCGCTGCGCCGCGCGCCGGGGGAGCTGGGGCTGCTCGCCGGGGACCTGAACACCCTCGACCCCGTCGCCGACCACACCGACCGGATCGCCCGGCTCCCCGCCGCGTACCGCCGCCGTCACCTGCGTCGGGACGGGCGGACGGTGGACACCCGGGCGGTGGCCCGACTGCTCGCCGCCGGCCTGGTCGACCTGTACGCGGCGGCCGGCACGCCCGACGCCGGGCTGACCGCGCCGACCCGGCACGGCGGCGGCGCGGAGTTCTCCGGCATGCGGCTGGACTACCTGTTCGGCACCCCGGCGCTGGCCGCCCGGGTGCGGGACTGCCGGGTACTCCGGGGCGGCGACACCGAGTACGCCTCCGACCACTACCCGCTCGTCGCGGACCTGGTCCTCGACCCGGCCTGAACCACCCGGCCGCCTGCAGCCTGCCGAGCACCCGGCCACGCGGTCCACGCGGTCCAGGCGGTTCACGCGGCCCACGCAGCCCAGGCGGCCCATGCGGCCCACCCGGCCCACCCGGCCACCCGGGTGCCTCGGCGCGGCTGCCGCCGGGGTGCTTGCCGGGGCTGGTTACCGTGTGTCGGTGATCGACTCGCCGGGCCCGGCTCCGCGTGCCACCGGAACATCCCCCACTTCTGAAGCCGCGCCGCTGGTCGTGGCCGTCGCCCGGGGGATCGCGCTGGTCGTGGTGGTGCCCGTGCGGCTGGTCTGGGAGCTGGTCGCCGCCGTCTGCGGGTGGCTGCACCGCTGGCTGCTCGCGCCGGTCGGCCGGTTCCTGGACCGCTGGCTGCTGCGCCCGGTCGGCTGGCTGCTGCGTCACCTGCTGTGGCTGCCGCTGGGCTGGCTCGCCCGGGGCATCGCCTGGCTGGCCCGGACGCTGGTGTGGGTGCCGCTGGTGTGGCTCGCCCGCGGGCTGGCGTGGCTGGCCCGGACGGTGGTGTGGGTGCCGTTGGCCTGGCTGGCGTACCACCTGGTCTGGCTGCCGTTGCGCTGGCTTGCCCGGTTCCTCGCCCCGCTCGGACGCCTGCTGGCGGCCGGGCTCGCCGCGCTGGGCCGGTGGCTGCTGGCCGTCGGCCGGGTGCTGTTCGACGCGGCGGCGTGGGCGTGGCGGATGACCGGCCGGCTGCTGTGGTGGTGCTACGCGCTCACCCTGCGGCCGTTCGTGCTCGCGGCGGGCTGGCTGTGGCGGCACGCCGTGCGCCCGGCGGGCCGGGCGGTCGCCGCCGCGTGGCGGGCGACGGTGTCGCCGGTCGCCCGTTGGCTGCGCGGCAGCGTCGTCGACCCGGTCCGCCAGGCGACCCGCGAGGTGCTGGCGGCCCTCGGCCTGCGCCGCTGACCAGGGGGCGGGCGAACGTGGGTCACAGGACCACGTTGAGCAGGACGGTCAGGACGATCGAGGCGACGATCGAGAAGAGGATCATCAGGAGGCAGCCGAGGCCGCCCCCGGCGGGGCGGATCTCCGTGTTGCCGATGCGCATGTGATCACCTGTTCGTCAGGGACGGGGTGAGCAGGGCACGGATCGCGTCGGCGACCTGGGCCGGCGCGGTGGTCGCGACGTTGTGCGCGGCGCCCGGCACGGTGAGCGTGCGGGCGTGCGGCACCAGCCGGCCCACCTGCGACCGCCAGGACGCCGGCACCACCGGGTCCCGGGAGCCGGCGACCACCAGGGTCGGTGCGGTGATCCCGACCAGGTCCGCCTCGACGCCGTTGCGTACCGAGTGCGCCAGCGTCGCGTGGACGCGCCAGGGACGGGCGTCCACGACGTCCCGGAGCAGGATCGGCGCCTGTAACGGCGCCTCCCGCAGGGTGTCCACCAGCCACCGCCCGAACTGTCCCCGCCGGGACCGGGCGGCCGGGTCACTGGTCGGCCCGGCGAGCACCACGGCCCGGACCACGTCGGGCTGGCGGGCGGCCAGCGCCGCGACGACCTCCGCGCCGAACGAGTGCCCGACCAGGCAGACCGGCGGCATCCGGTACGCGGCCAGCCAGGCGGCCAGATGGTTGGCGTGCCGGGCCACGTCGTACGCCGTGGCGGGGCGCTCGGTGAGCCCGAAGCCGGGCAGGTCCGGCGCGTACACGGGGTGGGTGTCGGCCAGCGCCAGGGCGAGTGGGGTCAGGTAGCGGTGGGACACCGCCAGCCCGTGCACCAGCACGACGGGTGTGGTGCCGGTGCCCGGACCGGCCGTGCGGCGGGTGTGCGTACGGATCCCGTCGACCAGCCGCCACTCGCTGGTCAGGCCGGCGGCCGGGCGCGGCGCGGCCAGCGCGAGGCGCAGCTCGGCCGGTCCGAACCGGCCGGGCGGGGTCACCCGGGGCCGCCGGGTCGGCGAGATCCTCACAGCTCGCGCAGCCTCGGCAGCAACTGCTCCTGCGCCCAGTCGAGGAACATGGGTTGCGTCTCGCCGCCCACCTGCACGATCGCCACGTGGGTGAAGCCCGCGTCGACGAACTTCTTGAACGCCTCGACGTGCCGGTCCACGTCGGGCCCGCAGGAGATCCCCTCGGCCACGTCCTCCTCGCGGACGAACTGGGTGGCGGCGGCGAACGACTCCGGCCCGGGCAGGTCCGCGTTGACCTTCCAGCCCATTCCGAACCAGCGGAACTGGTCGTGCACGATCTTGCGGCACTCCGCCTCGTCCGGGCCGTAGCAGATGGCCACCTGCCCGTAGCGGGGCCGCCCGGCGCCGCCGGCGTCCTCGTACATCTCGATGATGTGCGGGTCGGGCTCGGTGGCGACGATGCCGTTGCCGTACTCGGCGGCGAGGGTGGCCGACTGCCGGCCCGAGGCGGCGATCGCCATCGGCACCGGGCGGTCCGGCCGGTCCCACACGTACGCGTCGGGCACGTCGTAGTGGTTGCCGGAGAAGGTCAGCGTCTCCCCGTTGAGCAGGGGCCGGATGATCTGGAGCGCCTCCTCGAACATCTCGTGCCGCTGCTGCACATGCGGCCAGCCGCCGACCACGTGCTCGTTGAGGTTCTCACCCGCGCCGAGGCCGAGGGTGAACCGGCCGTCCGAGAGCACCCCGACGGTGCTGGCCTTCTGCGCCACGACCGCCGGGTGGTAGCGGCGGATCGGGCAGGTCACGAAGGACATCAGCTCCGCCCGGCTGGTGGCGTGCGCGACCGCGCCGAGCACGGACCAGGCGTACGGAGAGTGGCCCTGCGAGTCCAGCCACGGGTAGTAGTGGTCGGAGATGACGAGCTGGTCGAAGCCGGCCGCCTCCGCCCGCACCGCGTAGTCGACCAGGTGCTTGGGGCCGGCCTGCTCGCACAACAGGGTGTAGCCGACGGTGACCATGGCGTTCTCCTTCCGAGCCGTCTCCCCGTCCGGCTCGGCGGCCGGACCCGGACGGATCATCCACGGATACCCCCGGCGGCGCCGGTCAACCCTCGCTTCCGGTGGCGAGGTGGGCGGCGCGCATGGTCAGGTACCGCTGCTCGGGCAGGCTCGTGGTCAGGGCGGCCGCAGCCCGGTACGCGGCCACCGCGCCCTCCCGGTCGCCGGCCATCTCGCGCAGGTGCCCGCGGGCGGCGGGCAGCCGGTGGTGCCCGGCGAGCCGGGGGTCGGCGTCCAGCGCGTCGAGGGCCGCCAGGCCCGTCGCCGGGCCGTGCACCATGGCGGTCGCCACCGCGCGGTTGAGGGCGACGACCGGGTTGCCGGAGAAGCGTTCCAGCACCTCGTAGAGGGCGAGGATCTGCGGCCAGTCGGTCTCCCCGGTGCTGGGAGCCTCGTCGTGCAGTGCGGCGATGGCAGCCTGGATCTGGTACGGCCCGACCGGCCCGCGGGGCAGCGCCCGGGTCACCAGCGCGACCCCCTCGGCGATCGCCGCCGCGTCCCACCGGCTGCGGTCCTGGTCGGCCAGGGAGACCAGTTCGCCGGACGGGCCGGTCCGCGCGGCGGCGCGGGCGTCGGTGAGCAGCATCAGCGCGAGCAGGCCGGCCACCTCGCTGTCGTCGGGCAGGAGCGCGTGCAGCGCCCGGGTCAGCCGGATCGCCTCCTCGGACAGGTCCACCCGGCGCAGGTCGGCGCCCAGGCTGGCGGTGTGCCCCTCGGTGAAGATCAGGTAGAGCACGTGCCGCACCGCGGCCAGCCGGGCCTCCCGGTCGGCCGGCTCGGGCATCCGGAACGGGATGCCGGAGCCGCGGATGCGCTGCTTGGCGCGGCTGATCCGCTGCGCCATGGTGGCCTCGGGCACGAGGAAGGCGCGGGCGATCTCGGCCGTGCTGAGCCCGCCGACCGCGCGCAGGGTCAGCGCGATCGCCGAGGCCGGCGAGAGCGCCGGATGGCAGCAGAGGAAGAGCAGGGTCAGGGTGTCGTCCCGGTCGGCGGTCAGCTCCTCGTCCGGTGGCGGCGCGGCGCGCCGGTCGTCCGGCTCGCGGCGGGCGACGAGGTCCTCGCGCCGCCGCCGGGCCGTCTCGCCGCGGACCAGTTCGACCATCCGGCGGTACGCGACCTGGATCAGCCAGCCGCGGGGGTTGTCCGGCGTCCCCTCGACCGGCCACTGGGTCGCCGCCGCCAGCAGCGCCTCCTGCACGGCGTCCTCGGCGGTGGCGAAGTCGCCGAAGCGGCGGCTGAGCACGCCGAGGACCTGCGGCGCCAGCTCGCGCAGCAGGTCCTCGGCGGATGGTTCGGCGGCGTCCAGTCGTCACATCTCCAGTGGCGGGGCCGACATGACCGGGCGCACCTCGATCGGCATGTTCAGCGGCCGGCCGCCGGGGCCGGGCGCGGTGGAGATGTGCGCGGCGAGCGCGACGGCCCGCTCGGGGCTGTCGCAGTCCACGATCCAGAAGCCGGCGAGGAACTCCTTGGTCTCGGCGAACGGCCCCTCGGTGACCACGGGCGCGCCGTCGGAGCCCGCCCGGACGATCTTCGCCTGGTCGGGCGCCGCGAGCCCCTGGCCGTCGACCAGTTCGCCGTCGGCGACCAGCTTGGCGTTGACCTCGGCCATGAACCCGATGTGCGCCCGGATCTCCTCCGGCGCCCAGGTGTCGATCGAGGGGAAGTCCGTGCCGGCGGCGCTGAACTGCATGAGCAACATGTACTTCACGTCTGGCTCCTCACGACTGCGCACCATCATCGGTGCTCTCACCCACAGGTAGAAGCCGGCACACCGGTCCTCGACATCCCGGCCGAAGAAATTCCGAGAAATTTCGCCGCCGCCCGCTCCTGCGAATGAAGAGGTGCGGCGGAGTGCCCTCACAGGCACTTCACAGCGGTGCCGGATAGGGTCCGAGCAGTCAACGACCCGCTCCAGGGTGGAGTGCGGCGTGATCCTGCGGGAGTTCCGATGGTCTTCAAGAAGATGCTGAGCGCGTTCGGTGTGGGTGGGCCGAGCGTCGACACCGTCCTGACCAACCCGAACACCCGACCCGGCCTGACCCTGGAGGGCCAGGTGAACCTGGTCGGCGGCGACGCCCCGGCCAACGTCGAGCAGGTCGTCGTCAGCCTGGTCACCCGGGTGGAGATCGAGGGCGGCGACACCGAGTACGCCGGCATCATGGAGTTCCACCGGCTGCCGGTCAGCGGCGCGTTCCAGCTCGCCCCGAAGCAGCAGCTCTCCCTGCCGTTCCAGCTCCCGGTGCCGTGGGAGACCCCGATCACCGACGTGTACGGCCAGCGGCTGCGCGGCATGACGATGGGGCTGCGTACCGAGCTGGCGATCGCCCGGGCGGTCGACAAGGGCGACCTGGACCAGGTCAACGTGCACCCGCTGCCGGTGCACGAGCGGATCCTGGAGGCGTTCCAGCAGCTCGGGTTCCGCTTCAAGCACGCCGACCTGGAACGCGGCCACATCCGGGGCACGCAGCAGACGCTGCCGTTCTACCAGGAGATCGAGTTCTTCGCCTCGCCCCAGTACGCGTCGACCATCAACGAGGTCGAGCTGACCTTCGTCACCAGCCCGCAGGGCGTCGAGGTGATCCTGGAGTGCGACAAGCGCGGCGGGTTCCTCACCGCCGGGCACGACGCCTTCGGCCACTACCGGGTCTCGTACGCGGACGCCGACCGGACGGACTGGGTCCAGGTCGTCGACGGCTGGCTGCGGGAGACCACCTCGCGCTACGGCAGCCTGCGCGCGCAGGGCTTCGGCGGGCACGGTCACGGACACGGCCGGGGCCCCGGCATGGGCGGCGTGGTCGCCGGCGCCGCGCTCGGTCTCGTCGGCGGCATGGTCGCCGGAGAGATGATCGAGGACGCGATCGAGGGTGACTTCGCCGAGGACTTCGGCGGCTTCGAGGAGTAGGACCAACACGACGGCGGCCTCCGGGACGGAAGTCCCGGAGGCCGCCGCGTGCTGTGGCGCGCGGTACCCGGTTAGTGCCGGGCCTTGCGCTCCTCACCGCTGCGCCAGTTGCTGCCGGCCTTGGCCAGACCACGGCTACCCAGGTAGCCGAGGGTCAGCAGCGTGATCATGAACCACGCGTTGGGGGCCCGGAAGATGTCCACCCCGGCCGAGTTCTTTCCGACCAGCTGTGATGCGGCCAGCACACCGATCACGGCCGCGATGTAGACCCAGAACTCGGTGGTCCGCAGCGACGGCTTGGTCTCCGTGCCGGGTGCCTGCATGGCTTCCCGACGTCCGTCGGGCACCATCGGCATCGGGCGGGTGGGCGTCTCCTGCATGGCCCTGTCCTGCATCGCCCGGTTGGGCGCTTCCTGCACCGGCCGGTTCATCGGCCTGGTGGATGCAGCCTGCGTGCTCATCTTGTCCTCCTCAGGATGCGATGAGTCGTACCTGCATTCCCTCCCCCCGCTACCGCGTTTCGGCCACGGCACGGTTCGCGTTCATGGCGAGGGCACCCGCCGTCTACCCGACCCGCCGGGGGCAGTAACACCTGCCGGCGGCCGGGAAAATCTGGTCCGCCGGGGTCGCGCGGGGCGCGCCACGGACGGGGTACGCCGCCGGCCCGGCGGCGCGGGTTTGCCGGGGCGGTCGCCGGGCACGCACCCGGACCGACACTTCTGTGAGGTGATGGACGTGCGTGAGGACGACATGCGACAGGACGCCGCCCGGCGGGCCGAGGACCGGATCGCCGGCGGCGTGTACGGCGAGGGCGTCCTGGACGAGGTGACCGTACCCCCCACCGACGTGCAGCGGGTCATCCAGGACGAGGACCCGGACGACCCGGCCCACGTCCCGGTCGACCCGGACGTGCTGCGCGACGGGGGCCCCACCCGGGGGCAGGGCGCGATCACCACGACCGGCGGCACCGCCGGCCCGGCGAGCGCCCGGCGGCTGGCCCGGCAGCCCGAGCGGCATCGCGGCAAGGTGGCCCCGACGACCACGGGCGACGCCACCACCGGCGGCATGAGCACCCCCGCCGGTGGCTCCACCAGCGACCAGTCCAGCACCGCCAGCCAGGTCGGCAACTTCACCAACGAATGACCACCGGTCGCGGCCCCGCCCGCCCAACGGCGTAGGCGGGACCACTGACGGTCGGAGGCGAGGACGCCGCTGGCCGGCACCCCGCACGGGGTACCGGCCAGCGGCGTCATGCACCTGTCGTCAGCTGTTCCAGTGTTCGGCGACCAGGTCGGCGGCCTGCTGCT
>NZ_JBFAAF010000120.1:0-13810 GCF_040639595.1 Micromonospora sp. NPDC023814 | reverse complement strand
CGTTGGCGCGCGGGCTCTACTCGATTCCTTGGACATGGAGCGTCGCCGGGAGGGTACGCCTCCCGACGCTCATCCACAGGTTTCGAGCATTGCTCACTTCGCGGCCACGGGTGTCTTTGGGGCGTTCGGTGAGTGGCCGTTGGCGAAGGTGGCGCCGGGGCGGGCGAGGGCGACGAGGTGGGGTGCTTTGACGGTTGGCCACCGGTCGTGGGCGGCCTCGATGAGTTTGGACGCCGGCGAGGCCGGCGGCTCGGCTGCCTGGGCCTTTGGTGACGCGGGTGCGGTGGCGGAGGTGGACTCGATCGAGTTGGAGGTGCGTAGGTGCACCCAGTGCCCGGCCGGGTGGCCGTGGATCGTCAGGAACTCGTCGAGGTCGTGGGTGATGTGGCTATGCCTTGCCGAACCTGGCGCCGTCGATCGGTGAACCGTTACGCGGCGAGGGCGTGGGTTTTGTCTTCGGTGCCCCAGATCTCGGCCAGAGGTCCAGCACCGGTAGCCGGCACAGTTCCGGGACCTCAGCTGATCGTCACCTGGTCGATGTCGGGCGAGGGCGACTGGTCGTTGTAGAACGCCAGCCGCAGCGGGCCGGCCGGAAGCATCGCGGTGAACGTGAAGGATCGCGGTGACTCCCAGCCGTCTCCGTCGAGCCATCGCGTATCGACCTGCACGCCGTTCGCCTTGATCTTGATTTGTCGTGGTCCGTCGGTCTCGTACGTGACGCGCACGGTTCGCTGACCGGAGGTGGGCAGGTCGGCGATGACGACGACGCTGGCGGCGGCGTCGATGTACCCGACCCGGGTGCCGCCGGAGCAGGGGCCGCACGGGACGGCGGTGGCGCCGCCGGACACCACGTTCGTCGGGGCCTCGGCCTCAATGCGGAGCGGGACGAAGACGGCGGGCGGTGGCGAGGTGGTTCGTGGCGGCGTGCTGGCCGCCCCTCGGCCCGGACCGGTCGTCGGCTCCGAGGTGGACGTGGGCGGCAGGGAGGGCCGCGGCAGCCGGGACGGCGTCGGGGACGACGTCGGCGTCCGCGGCGGCGGGCTGGCCGCCGCGGACGGCGGTGTCGCTGTAGGGCCGGCCTGTGCGCCCTGCCCGGCGGCCGTCGTGGCCAGCGAGTCGGCGATGGCGCCGACCGGCGGCGGTGCACCGCGAAGCGGTGGACGGATGGGGCCATCCGGCCAGCCCTCGCTGACCACGGCGCCGGATGTCACGGTCGCCAGGACGAGGGCGGCCACTGCCACCGTCCGGTGCCGCCCCTTCGCCCGGCGGTGGCTGCGGATGACGCGCGGACGCACCAGGTCGTGCCACCGGTTGACCAGCGGATCGAGTTGCTCCTCCACGCTGCCTCACTCCCAGAACTCGGACGGTCGCTGCCTCGGCGTCCACACCCTCGGTAGGAGGGCCGTGCCGGATCCGGCGGCGTATAAATCCAGTACGTACGTGGCCGGTGCTGCGTTCATGGGACCGGCCGTGGCCTCGGCGCGGCGAGCCGGCCGTGAACGATGACCGAGCGTGGATCGTCTCCATGAGTGGGGGACTGGAGAGCGGACGGTGACTCATGGGTTGGAAGCGCCTCGGTGGTGTCGACGCCGGATGGTGGGAGCGGGCCGCCTGTGCCGGTCAGGATCCGAGCTGGTGGACGGAGCGCGGTGAGCACCGCGTCGAGGCGGTCCGCGCGTGCCTGTCCTGCCCGGTGCGTGACGAGTGCCTGGCCGAAGCCGTCGCCGCGGACGATGTCGGGGTGATCCGCGCCGGGTACCTGTTGATGGTCAAGCGCAGCCGTCGCCGATTGGTGGCGCTGGTCTGCGAGCAGTGCGCGGTAGAGCCGGTTCGGGCGATGTTCGGCCCGATGTCGCGGTTCTGCGGCACCGCGTGCGCGACACGATGCGGCGTCGACCTCGGCTCGACCGCCGCCGTACTCGCGGTGTCAGGGGCGGAACCCATGACGGGACGCTCGGTCGGCTGACCGCGTCGGTGCGCGGCCTCGGACCCACGGAGCTGAGCTTACGGCCGTAAAGTCGGCGCTACCCACGGGCGTACGAGGTGGTGAAGCGCGCCCCGTAAACGCTGAGGCGGGCGGCCCGACCGGGTCGGCGGCCACTCATGGTGCGCCCGCGTCGCCGTTCGCGCGCTTGAGCGCCGCCGGCCCCCGGAACCACGCCCGGGGGCCGGCGGTGAGGCCCGGCTATGCGCCGGGACGGGACCTCATACCCGCGGACGGAAGTCGGGTCCGAGCGCCGCGCCGGCGCCGGGGTCGAACTGGTCGTAGCCGCGGGCGTCGCACTGCCGGCCGCCGTTGACGCAGTGCTTGACCAGCGCCGCCAGCACCGGTGGCTCCCACGCGTTGAAGAAGTCGTAGTGCCAGGTGGACGCGGCGCCGCTGGACAGGCGTACCTTCGACATGTCTCCGGAGACGGGGAACGCCATCTTGAACTCGATCATCGGTACGGCGACCGGGTGGCTGGTCGGGCAGACCTCGTTCACCGGGTACGCCATGTGGCTGCGATGGTCGGGTGAGTCCAAGTGCTTCCCGTCCCAGCAGCTGGGCGCCTGGTAGCGCACGTTGAGCTGGGTGCCGGCGGGGCAGTGGGCCGGGAAGGTCACGTTGCGGTAGCTGTCGCCGCACTCCCAGCCGGCCACGTACCCGCGCGAGCCCTTGAACTCGGTCGCGGTCGCGGTCGCGCTGCCGGCGAGGAAGCGCAGGCCGGTCGGGAACGGCCGCACGCTCGGGTAGTCGCGGATGCCGGACTTGTAGTAGATGACCTGCGGGAAGTCGGGGATCACCGCGCGGTCGCCGTTGAGCACGGTGGGCATCCAGTAGGCGGATTTGTCGGCCGGCACGGTGCACTTGCTGGCGCCGGCCTGCAGCGACGCGGTCGTGGTGGCGGCGTTGGTGGTGGTGTTGCCGAGGAACGTGTGGTCGTGCGACGCGCCGGGGAGGTTGGGAAAGACGATCGGGTCGTCGGGTGCCCGGTGGCTGAAGGAGCAGTTGGCCTGGAACTCGCGGTGCGCCTGCCGGGGTGGGTTGCCGGTCGCCGGCGTCACTCCGGTCACCGGCTTCGGGGCGGGCACCCAGCCGGTTCTCGGCGGGGTGGTCTGTCCGGGCTGCCCGGGGGAGGAGGTCGTCGGATCCACGGCCGGTGGTGTGGTGGGCGTGCCTGTTGGCGCCGTGGTCGGTGCGGTGACCGGCGGGGTCGTCGACGGTGCGGCGGTGGGGCTGGCGGCACCGGGGGTTCCGTACACTTCGAACTCCCAGAGTGAGACACCCCAGCCGGTGGCCCGCTTGCCGGCGGCCATCCGCACGTACCGGGCCCGCGCGTCGACCGTCACCTCGTCTGTGCCGCCCTTGCCGGCCGCGGTCGAGTGCGCCGTGGTCCAGGCGCTGCCGTCGGTGGAGAGCTGGATCTCGTACGCGGTCGCGTAGGCCCGATCCCATCGCAGCACGACGCGGTCGATGTCAGCCGGGGCGCCGAGGTCCACCTGCAGCCACTGGCCGTCCGTGAACGCGCTGGACCATCGGGTGTCGGTGCGGCCGTCGACGGCGTTGCCGGCGGCCAGCCAGCCCGCCTCGGCGGACGAGGCCGTGGCCTGCTTGCCGGCGCTCAGCGGGACCTCGTCGGCACCGGCCACGAGCGTCTGCGAGATCAGCCACGCGCCGACAGCGGTCGCCGCGAACGCGGGCACCAGCCGCGTCCACAGCCGTCGACGCTTGCTGTAATGCGAGTATTGCGCCATGTTGCCTCCGGGGACCTGTGCCGCGCGGGACGCACGGCGCGCACCCGGGGACGGTAATGACCACCGCGCGTGCCGTCATGAGCCCAAGGTCCCGGCCGGCGGCCCAGCATGGTCCCGGTTTCGGGCCCGTGCGGGTCAGCTCGCCCGGCGGTATGCCTCGCGGGCTATCTCGACGCGGCCCTGGAGCCCGAGTTTGCCCAGGATGTGCGAGACGTGGGTCTGCACGGTCCGCCGGGACAGGTACAGGCGCTGGGCGATCGCGGTCGTCGGCAGTCCCTCGGCGATGAGCTGGGCGACCGTTCGCTCGGTCGGGGTGAGCGCCTCCCACCCCGACGTCGGCCGGCCGCGCGGTCCGCGGACCCCGCGGCGCACCCCGTATGCCCGCAGCCGGTTGTCGGCACGCCGGATGTCCCACTCGGCGCCGAACGTCTCGTAGAGCGCGGTGCATTCCGTGAGCAGCCGCCGCGCCTCGTCCGCCGCGCCGCGCCCGGCGGTGGCGGCGGCTAGGTCTTCGAGCGTGCCGGTCAACTCGGTGAGGACGCCGGCGGCGCGGTAGATCTCGACCGCCTCGCGCAGCGGCACCGGATCGCCGTCGAGTACGCCGCGGCAGCGGATGGCCGCCGCAGCCGCCCGTGCCGGTGTCGTCTCCGACCTGCTCTCGGCGGCGCAGATCTCGACGGCCTCCTCGGCCCCCGACCGGTCCCCGCAGGAGAGGCAGAGCCGCACCAGGTCCGCCAGCCACTGGTGGGTCAGCGTCATCTCGCCCCGGCGGCGGCGCACAGCGCCGAACAGCACCGAGATGGCGCGCTGGGGCTCACCCGCCTGTTCCAGCGCCAGCGCGTGCGCCGCGGCCAGGAAGTCGCGGTTCTCCCGGACACCCGCGGCGTCGTCGCCGAAACGCAGCCCGGCCCGCAGGTGTTCCGCGGCGGCGTCGCGCTGGTTGCGCCGGCCCGCGATCAGGGCCGCCACGCCGTGAGCGAGGAGCGCCGGCCCGGTTTCGCGCAGTCCGGAGTACGTCACGACGCCGGTCTCGTCCGAAATGGAGCCCAGCTCTGCGAGGGCGTCGTCCCACTGCCCGACCCAGAAGCGGTGGACGGCGGTGGTGATGTGCGATGTGGAAACGGCGTATCCGGAGCGCCGTTCGGTGTCACGGGCCTGTTTGAGGGCGGCCTCGGCATCCGCCCACCGGCCCAGGTTCTGCAGGCTGAAGACTCGGCTGTCGAGCGCCAGTGCGCGCAGGTCGGCGTGTTGGGGCACGTCGCCGAGCACCGCCAGGGCCCGCTCGACGCAGCGCAGTGCCGCGGTGTGGTCGCGGCGCACGCCGAGGATCAGCCACAGGTTGGTCAGGGCGTACGCCACGCCGTACGCGTCGCCGGCCCGCTCGGCGATCGCCAGCGCCTCCTCGGCGAGCGCCTGTGCGGTGTCGAGGTCGCCGTCGGTGGCCCGCTGGAACATGGCCCGCAGCGCCAGCAGCCGCCCGCGCCAGATGGCCGGCAGGTCCGGCGAGGAGAGTGCCCGCCGCAGCGCCTCGGCCGCCTCCTCGCCCCGGTCGAGTGCCGCCAGCGACCGGATGGCCAGCCAGTGTGCCTCCGTGCGCTGGTCGGGGTGGGCCGCCGTGGTGGCGCTCCGGTACGCCCGGGTCGCGGCCTCCTCGTAGCGTCCAGCGGCGAACAGCGCGCGGGCCAGCGCCACCGCGAACTGGTCGCGAAGCCCGTCGTCGCTGCGGCCACCGTCGACCTCCGGCCGGAGCAGGTCGGCCGCGACCTCCGGAGCCTGCGCGGTGAGCGTCGACTCGGCGCTGGCCAGCCAGGCCCGGGCCGCGTCGTCGCCCGACTGGCCGGAGGCGATTAACTGCTCGGCTACCCGTTCGGCGTCGGCACCGTCCGCGGCCAGAGCCATCGCCACCTGCCGGTGCAGCGCCGCCCGCAAGCTGGCCGGTGTGCCGTCGTACAGCGCCTGCCGGATCAGCGGGTGCCGGAAGGCCATCTCGGTCCCCGCGCCGACGAGGATGCCCCCGGCCGACGCTTCGAGCAGCTCACCGGCCAGCTCCGACGCCGGCGTGCCGAGCACGGTGGCAAGATCGCTGACGGAGAAGACCGGTCCGAGCAGTGCCGCCGCCCGCAGCAACCCCGCCGCGCCGGCCGGCACGACGCGCAGCCGGTCGGTGACGAGCGTAGCGAACGAGGAGGGCAGCCGATCGTCCACCGGCGACAACTCGACGCGCTCGCCGGCCGGGCCGACCCGGCCCTCGCGGACCAGCGCGTCGACCAGCTCGCGCAGGTAGAGCGGGTTGCCGAGGGCCTGCCCGGCCAGCTCGCGCAACCGCGGCCCGACCGGCCCGCCGACGAGGTCGGTGACCAGCGCCTCGACGTCGTCGGCGCCGAGGGGGCCCACCGTCAGCACGGTGCCGCCGGCCCGCTCGACCACCGCCCGCACGTCCAGCAGGGCCTGGGTCCGGGGCACCGGACGGCTGACCGCGATCAGCAGCAGCGGAAGTTGGCCGAGCGCGAGGTGTCGCCACAGGGCCAACGACGCCTCGTCGGCCCACTGCGCGTCGTCGAGGACGAGCGCGGTGGCACGCTCCGTCGCGAGGTCGTCGACGAGCGCCACCAACAGCTCGATGTCGGCGTACGTCGCGGCGGCCAGCGCCGGTGCGGTGAACGACCCGCGTCGCCGCTCGTGCAGCAGCTGGGCGGTCTCGGCCCGCCGCGGGTCGTCGGCACGCATGGCGACGCCGAGGCAGTCGCGCATGACGGCGAGCGGAAAGCGCTGGGTGAGCTCGTCGGCCGTCGCGCTCAGCACCTGGTGCGGTCCGCCGGCGAGGGCCCTGGCCACGAGCGAGGACTTGCCGATGCCGGACTCGCCCTCGACCCAGAGCAGGCCACCCTGCCCGTCGGCGAGCCGGCCGGCGGCGGCCCGGATGACCTCCAGCTCGGTGCCGCGGCCGACCCAGACGTCGGGGTCGGCAGGGTTCGCTGGGCTCATACGGGCGACCCTACCGTCGTGACGAGTTCAGAGCATCGACGGTCCGGCCTCGATCGTGGCCGGTAGGCGTCGCAGCGCGTGGTGTGTGCGTGACTTGACGGTGCCTTCTGGGATACCGAGTACGGCGGCTGTCTCGGCCCGGGATCGGTCGCGGTAGAAGACCTCGATCAGCACGCTGCGATGCTCGGGCGGCAGCGTGTCCATCGCCTGCTTGACGGTGTGCCTGGCGATGACCTGCTCGATGGGGTCGTCGTGCGATGGGAG
Organism: Micromonospora sp. NPDC023814; assembly: GCF_040639595.1. Lineage (NCBI taxonomy): Bacteria > Bacillati > Actinomycetota > Actinomycetes > Micromonosporales > Micromonosporaceae > Micromonospora > Micromonospora sp. NPDC023814. The sequence continues at coordinate 6,826 of NZ_JBFAAF010000120.1, read as the reverse complement.
GGTGGTGGAATCGGGCTGACGATCTCGGTTGGGCGAGCCCGGCGGGCCCGGGCGGCGTCGATCGAGATCCGCCGTGCGACGGTGGCAGCCAGGGGGCGTAGCGTGGCGAGGTCGAGGTGTTCGATGTGTCTCCAGGCCCGCATCATCGTTTCCTGCAGCAGGTCGTAGAGAGCACGGATCTGTTCGGTGCGCGCTGCGGGCGTGGCACTGCGGGCGGTCCGGTCTTCGCGTCCATCCAGATTCGACCAACGCCCGTCGAAATGCGCGTACGCGGGGGACGTGACCAGGCCGATGGACCCCAGCGGCATGCTCAGGACGAGCGCCAGGCCCGCGCCGACACGTCGCATCCGACGGGTGCGTGGCAACCTGATGTCTGCGTGGATGTTCCGACTGTCATGCATCCTCCGATGCGTGTCACTGCGGCGGTCCGATCCGATCGGTGTCGGTCTATCCCTATGACGGCACCCTCGCGCGACTGTTCAGCCTGGTGCCGCCGCGCAGTTCTCCAGTCGGTGAACGCGGTCCTGCCGCCGTCCGTTGGGTATGGACGGCGGGTTCGGATCGGGTGCGGAAACGGAGTGATCGCGTTGATCGGGGTGATGGTCGCCGACGACGATCCCATCGCCCGTGCTGCCCTGGTCGGCGTGCTGGCCGCCGCAGACGGCATCCAGGTGGTGGCGCAGGCGCAGAACGGCTACAAGCGTTGGCCCTGGCGTCGCGGTTCCGCCCCGCCGTCACCTTGCTCGACCACCGGATAGCCGTCGCCGACGGGTTGTCCGTCGTCTCCGCGCTCGCCGCGCAGACATCCGTACTTGTCAGTGACCAGCGACTCCACGGAGGTTCTCATCCTGTCGATGCTGTCGCGCGGCGCGCGCGGCTACCTCGTACACGGCCAGTTCGATGCGGACGATCTCGTCCGCGCCGTCCGCGCCGTCCGCGCCGTCCGCGCCGTCCGCGCCGTCCGCGCCGTCCGCGCCGTCCGCGCCGTCCGCGCCGTCCGCGCCGTCCGCGCCGTCGGCGCGGTGGCCGCCGGCTGGGCCTGGCTGTGGCCCGACGCGGCCGCGGTGGTCATGTCCGCCGTGCGGGAACAGGCCGAACGCGTCGCGGAGGGGTGCCGGCGGCTGGAGCGTGCGCATGCTTTGCAGCGGCGGTGCGGTCTCACCCTTCGTGAGCGCGACATCCTCGCCATGCTCAGCCTGGGGCTGTCCAACGCGGCGATCGCGCACCGCCTTTGGTTGGCCAAGACGGTGAAGAACCACGTCAGCGATATCTTCGCCAAGCTTCGGGTGAGCCACCGCACCGAGGCGAGGATCGTGTGAACCGAGGCCGAGCGACCCCATGCCGAGACGGCGTGTACGACAACCGGCACGGTCCGTCACAACAGCAACCGACAGGGCAACCGACGGAGGTGGCGATGGGACGCAAACGCCTTGGTGTCGGCCGGGGACGTGCCAGGGGTCTGCCGGCCGTCGCCGCGCTCGTCATGGCCGCCGGGCCGGTGGCCTGCGCGGGGCCGGGCCCGGTCGCCCCGGCTCCGGTCGCGCCTGCCAGCACGGCCGCGGCCGTCGCCGTACCGGCTGGTTCGGGGACGGACGTCGCGTGGGCCCAGCTCACGATCGCGCTGAACGAGCGGGCCCTCGTCGTCCTCGGCCTGGCCGCGATGCGGGCCGGTCAGCCCAGGCTCGTCGAGTTGGCGCTCGACCTGGAGAAGGCGTACCGGGAAGAGAACAGCCGACTGCGTGACATCCTCGCCCGGGTCGGGGCGCCGGACGACAACCCGCACGCGGGCCACGTCATGCCGGGCATGGCCGACGAGGCGACCCTGCAACGCCTGACCACGTCCTCCGGCGTCGCGTTCGACCGCCTGCTCGTTGACGCGCTGGTAGCGCACAGCGACCAGTGCGTGCGCCTCGCTGCGGCGGAGGAGCGGTCGGGCAGCGACAGCGCGGCCGTGAGCCTGGCCGCGACAATCGCGGCGACCCGCCGTACGGAGCGCCAACGGCTGACCGCCATCGTCGTCGGTTGAGATCTTCGTGCGGATCGCGTGAACGTGGCCGCGCCGGCGGTCGTATTAACAGCCATGACCGGTGAGCATCTACCCGAGGCGGCGACCGATCACGCGTCGGCGCACGATAGCCGCCCGCGTGCGACGACGGCGCCGGGCTGGCTCACCGACACCGGCGCGTTCCGCCGGATCGGCTCCGCGTTGCACTGGGTCGGCGACCGCGTCGCGGTCGTCGGTGGCGACCCGGCGGCGGCGGAGATCGCGGCCGAGCTGCCCGCCGAGCCGGATGCGGTTACGGTCGTCGCGCCGCTGGACACCGCCGACGACGTGGCGGTGGTGGAGGCGGTGCTGCCCATCGCGGTGCCACCGGGCAGCCGCGCGCGCGTCGCCATGCCCGGCATGGGGTCGGCCGGCCGGGAGCTGGCCGGTCGGCTCGCCCGGGAACTGACGGCGACGGTCGAGACGCCGGACGGAGACCTGGTGCTGGTGCCCGGCGGCTCCCTCTTCGCCGCCGACGGATGGCTGCGGCACACCCCGGACGGTGCCGCCACGCTCGCCGGACGGCGCAGCCCGAGGCCGCGCTGGGAAGACGACGTCGACCGGCTCTGCGCGGACGCGCACGCGCTGGCGCCGGGCCACCGGGTGCTGCCCCTCCCGGCCGGCATCTGGCTGCTTCCGGATCCGCCGGGCACACCGCTGCCCGGTCTGGACGACCCCGCCTACAGCGTCCCGATGGACGTGGCGCGGCCGGTCCTGCTGGTCGGGCGGCCCGGCCACCCCGAGCCGCCCGAGGAGGCGATCCGTGCGGTCGTCGGCGGCCTTCCGTCCGGTGCGCGCCGGCGGTTGGTTCTGGCACCGTACGGGCCGGGCACCACGACCGCCGCGGCGGCGGCCCACCTGGCGGGGGAGGCGGGGCATCCGGTACAGGTTCGCACCGGGTTGCCTGTGCTGGCGGCCGACGGCCGACCGACCAGTGTCGCGGTCGACGCCAGTGGCGCCGCGTGGGAGCCGCTGGCGACCGCCCTGGTGTTCCCGCCCACGGGCCTGCCCCGGCCGACCGGACCGGTGCGCGGGCTCGACGACTACCCCGCAGTCGAATCCTACGTGCTCAGGATCGGCGAGGGATGGGTGGCGGAGGTGACGCAGTCCGGTCTGTGGGTGCGGCCGCCGGGGCAGGAGACGGGTGCGGAGCAGGTGCGGGCACTGCCGTGGACGCCGGGAACGGTCAGGATCGTCGTCGGCGCGCCCGGCGAGCCACCCGGTTATCACGTGCTGCCGCTGCTCGGCGCGCTGCTGGCCCGGATGCCGGCCGAGACGCGCTGCCGGGCCCACCTGACGCCGGATCGGTTCGCGACCGCGCGCACCGGCGAGGAGCTCCTCCAGCCCGACGGTACGGCCGACCGGTGGGCGCCGGCCATCCGGCGGGCGGTGGTGCTGCGCGGACCGGCCTCGGCCCCCACCGGCCCGCCTGGGCCCCGCGCAGAACCGCCCGCCGCCCCACGGACGCCGGTGGTCGACGACCCGACGTTCGAGTACGCCAGCCTCGAACCGGAATACCGCCGCCCACCGTCGCGCCTGTTGCCGCTCCCCGCCCGGGCCGCCTGCGCCGTCCTGGCAGCGGGGGCCGCGCTGGGAAGCATTCTGTTACCGCCCGCGTCGTCCTCGGACGGGCACACGGGTCCAGTGCTGGCCGTACCGCCGGTTCGGTCATCGTCCGCGCCGTCCACGTCGCCGGCACCGACGCCGGAGTTCGGCACCCCGGGCCCGACCGGGTCCACCGTTCCGGTCAGCCCGCTGGGGACCCGCCTCGCACCCGGATCGGCCCCGCGCACGCTCCAGCCCGAAACGGTGGGCGCGCGGGAGCCCGCGCCGGCGCCGGTCGCCGTCCCTCCGCCGGCCGCCTCGCCGGCCGCCCCGCCGACAGCCTCGCCGGCCGCCTCGCCGACCATGCCGGGACGGGTCAACGACTCGGGCCGGAACCTCGCCGTCGCCGGCGCCGCGAGCGCGTCCAGTGTGGAGCCTCCGGGCGTGTTCGCCGTCGCGAACGCCAACGACGGCGACCCGACCACCCGGTGGGGCAGTGCCTTCGTCGCCGACCCGCAGTGGCTCACGATCGACCTTGGCGACCTCTGCCAGGTGACCCGGGTCCGGCTGCTGTGGGAAGACGCGTACGCGACGAAATACCGCGTCGAGCTCTCCGCCGACGCCAAGACCTGGCAGACGGTCTACCGGACCAGCAGTGGCTCCGGCGGAACCGTCGACGTGGCCGTGACCCGTACCCCGGCCCGGTACGTACGGATGGTCGCCACCGACCGCCGGATGGAGAACTACGGCTACTCACTTTATGAGCTCGAGGTGCGGTGACGACCGCTCCTCTAGTTTTGTCCGACCCGTCTAGAAAGGACAGTCCAGTGAAGAGGACGATCCTGCGCAAGAGCCTGAAGAGGTTCGCCGTTGGCGTGCTTGCCGCCGCCGCCCTGACGTTCGGGCTTCCGGCGAGCCCGGCCTTCGCGATCAACACGGTCGCGTGCGCCGGCCGGACCGACTTCCTCAAGTTGGAGATCTGGTTGGGCTACATGTGGACCGACCGGTGCTTCGCCAACGCCGGCCCCATGGCGGTGGACATCGGCGGCGTTTACAAGGTCACGTCCGGGAACAACAAGGTGACGGTCAACTACCAGTCCGGCCCGGGGTACTACTCGAGGACCTTTGGGCCATGGGAGGCAACGAACCTGGGCGGCGCCAGGGTCTACGAGGTGCGGATCTGGTGACGACCGCCTGACGCACCGGTGCGTCAGGCGGGACAATCCACGAACGTCCGGAAGGGACGCGGCGTTCATGTTCGGGAATGCTGCCCGCATGGGCACGTTGTCGCGGCTTCGCGGCCGGCGACCGGTGCCGGTGCCGCCCGCGGGCAGCCCGATGGTCGAACACTAGGGGCGCCGGGGTGCTTCTCACGCATCCCGGCGACCCGCCGTACGCGTACCGGCGCATGCTACGCGCGGCGGCAGGGGTGGCGGGGGAGCCGCTGGTGGTGACGTCCCCCGGGGCCGGCGTGCATGCCGGTGCCCCGAGCGCCATCGCCGCGGCGGTACGGGGACTCGCCCGTCCGCGGGGCCGGGTGTGGCTGGTGTCCGGGGATCGGCGATGTCGCGTTGGCGTCGCTGGTTGAGGCGTCCGGCGTGGACATCGTCGTGTACCACTACCCGGCCACCGACGGCGGGCCCTGGTCGCCAGCGGGGCACGTCGGCCTCTCCGGCGAGCGCGTGCCGTCCACGCTGATGATCGGCTGGCATCGGCGTGACACCCGGCTCTGGTGGCGCGGGGACGACGGGGCGGTCGTCGCGGAGGCGGTGCCGGCCGGCATCCTGCTGCGGCCTGGTGGGACGTACGCATCGGACGCCAGCGTCGTCGTCGACCCGCTGCCGTGGACGACAACCGTCGGCACGAAGGGTTTGTCGGTGCCGGCGGCGCTGGTTGCCGTGGTGCGGCGGCTCGTCGATGATGCCGTGGCCGAACCGGCGGGTGTGCTCGTGCTGCGGGTGGCCGGCGAGACCTCACCGGCGCACCAGGAGGTCATCGCCGGGGGCAACGGCTGGGCGCTCGACGACGGGATCGGCATCGGGCCAGCCCCGAAGCGGCACACCACCGCGTCCCCATGCCGCCCGCATCGGCGGCACCCCGCCTTCCGGCCCGGCACACGGACGCGCCACCCCGCACGTTTGGCCTGCCCGCTCCCATGCGTGTCCCGGAGCGGGTGCCGACGCCGCCCGTCGTGGAGCCGACGGAGCCGGCCCGGCCCGTGACCGACCCGTTCCCGCCGGCCCCGGATCCGCCGGCCCCGGATCCGCCATCCATCGAGCGGCCGGAGCCGGCGGCCGGCCATGACCCTCGACCTGCCGAGCCGGAGCCGGCAGCCGCCGCGTACCGGGACATTGCCGCCTCCTTCGCGGCGCCCCTGGACCGCCCAGGCCGAACCTGGTACCCGAAGGCGTGCGGGAACCCGCCCGCGCATTCCCGGACCACGGACACGATCTGCCCTTCCCCTCGTAGCGTGGAGGCCAGAGCTTGAGGGATAGAGGTTCATGGCTGAGACGAGACGGCAGTTCGATCCGGAGTTCCGGGCGGGCGCGGTGCGGATCGTGCGTGAGACGGGCAAATCGATCGCTCAGGTCGCCCGTGACCTGGGGATCAACAGCGGGACCCTGGCGAACTGGGTGAAGAGGGACCGCGAGACTCGCGGTGAGGCCGCTGCCGGACAGTTGGCCGAGGATGAGCGGGCGGAGTTGGCCCGGCTGCGGCGGGAGAACGCCGAGTTGGCGATGGAGCGTGATGTCCTCAAGCGATCCGTGGTCCTGTGGGTCAAGGAAGCGACGGGCCGGTGAGCGTGGCCGCCTTCATCGCTTCCCAGAGGACCGAGCATTCCGTGCCGCACGCGGTGGCCTGCCGGGCCCTGGGGGTGTCCGAGTCATGGTTCTACAAGTGGCGTGACCGGCCGCCAACCCGCCGCGATGACCGGCGTGTCCGGCTGGCGGCAGCGGTCAGGAAGGTGTTCGACGACTCGGGCGGCACCTATGGCAGTCCCCGCATCGGGATCGAGCTGCGCGAGCAGGGCTGGCAGGTCTCGGACAACACGATCGCGCAGCTCATGGCCGATTCCGGCCTGACTGCCCGGGTCAGGCGTCGCCGGCGGAACCTGACCCGCCAGGGCACACGTCCGGCCGCACCGGACCTGGTCAAGCGGGTGTTCACCGCGCCGGCGCCGGATGTCGCCTGGTGCGGCGACATGACCGAGATCCGCACCGACGAGGGCAAGCTCTA
>NZ_JBFAAF010000119.1:0-13867 GCF_040639595.1 Micromonospora sp. NPDC023814 | reverse complement strand
CAACCCGGCCCCGCTCAGGCGGATAAGACCGGGACCGTCCCACCGCAAGGCGGGACATACCGATCAGTCGCTACAGCGCACTGACAGGTAACGGCTGGACTTCCTGCCCGACGGCAGCGCGCTCGTCACCGAGCGGAACAGCGGACGGGTCCTGCGGGTACGTCGTGGGTCGGCCCCGCAGCAGGTCGCGCAGATCTCGGGGGTCGTCGCGACGGGCGAGGCCGGGCTGCTCGGGCTGGCCGTCTCGCCCCGCTACCGCACCGACGGTTACGTGTACGCGTACCTCACCTCCAGCGTCGACAACCGGATCATCCGCTTCCGGCTCACCGCGCCGCAGGTCCAGCAGCCGATCCTCACCGGGCTCGCCCGGTCCGGCGCGCACAACGGCGGGCGCATCGCGTTCGGCCCGGACGGGATGCTCTACGCGGGCGTCGGCGACGCCGGACAGCCGGCCACCGCCCAGGATCCGTCGCACCGCAACGGGAAGATCCTGCGGATGCGGCCGGACGCACCGTGCCCTGGAGCAATCCGACCGCCGGGTCCCTGGTCTACAGCCTCGGCCACCGCAACGTGCAGGGCCTGGCCTGGGACTGGCGGGGCCGGCTCTACGCGACCGACTTCGGTTCGAGCCGCTGGGACGAGGTCAACCGCATCGTGCCGGGCGGCAACTACGGCTGGCCGGTGGTGGAGGGGGTGGCCGGCGACCCGCGCTTCCGCGACCCGATCGTGACGTGGACGCCCGCCGAGGCGTCGCCCGGCGGCGCGGTGATCGTGGGCAGGACGCTCTACGTCGCGGCCCTGCGCGGCGCCCGGCTGTGGGTCGTACCGCTCGACGGGGCCGGCACGCCCACCGCGCAGCTCGTCGGCACCTACGGCCGGCTGCGCGCCGTCGCGTACGCACCGGACGGCTCCCTCTGGGTGACGACCAGCAACCGTGACGGCCGGGGCGCTCCCACGGCAGGCGACGACCGGATCCTGCGGTTCCCGCCGCGTTCCTGGTGGCGGTGACGCCCGCGCCCCGACCCGGGCACGCGTTCGACATCGTCGCGGAGGCGCACCGAGGACCGGTTGGTGGGCGACCTGCCGGGGCAGCGCCCGCTGCCTGTGCGACGATCGACGAGCGTCATGTCGGCCGGTCCGTCCTGTGGGGCCGCGTGCGCGCAGGCCGCTCGGCAGGCGCGTGCGCGGCACCTCTCGTACCCCTTGGAGAGCACGATGTCCCTCTCCCCGACCAGGGTCTTCGCCGCGTTGAACGCCGTGCGACCACCCGCCCGGCAGTCTCCGGTCATGGGCAGGGCCATCGTGGTCGGCGGCAGTGTCGCCGGCTTGCTGGCCGCCCGGGTGTTGTCCGACCACGCGGAGAGCGTCGTCGTCGTCGACCGGGACGACCTGCATCTGACCGGCGGTCGGCGGGGCGTGCCGCAGGGGACGCAGTTGCACGCGCTCCTGCCCGGTGGCTTCCTCCAGCTCGAACGCCTGTTTCCCGGCTTCCGCGAACAGGCGCTGGCCCAGGGAGCGATCGAGGCTCCCCCCGGGACCAGACGCGCCTACCTCGACGGCCGGCTGAAGGTTGTCGTGCCCGACGACGCCGACAGCCTGACGGGCACCCGACCGCTGCTGGAGGGGCTGATCCGTCAGCAGGTGCTTCGACTGCCCAACGTCAAGACGGTCGTGGCCCGCGCCACGGGCCTCGTGCTCGACGGTGGCGCGGCCACCGGTGTCCGCTGCGATGTCGGCGGGGTGCCGGGCGTCGAGAGCGGTGACTTCGTGGTGGACGCCATGGGGCGTTCGAGCAGGCTGTCCGAATGGCTGGAGCATGCCGGCTGGGACCGTCCCGTCACGCGACGGATGACCGTGAACCTGAACTACGCGACGGCCCTGTTCCGACGCCCGGAGACGGATCCGGACCTCACGGTCGTCATGGCGCTGCACAGTCCGGAGACGTCGCCGGACGTGGCCGGCGCCGCGGTCTTCGCCGTCGAGGACGGCCGGTGGATGGCGATGATGGCCGGGTACGGCGACAACCGCCCGGGAAGTACCGCCGAGGATTTCGTGCGGCGGCTGCGGGACCAGTTCCCACCGGAGTTCGGTGACGTCGCCGGGAACGAGATGCTCGGCGACGTCCGGACCTACCGCCATGCCGACAGCCGGCGGCGGGACTTCCACGCGCTCAAGCGGTTCCCGACCCGGCTGGTGAGTGTCGGCGACGCGGTCGCGTCGTTCAACCCGGTGTACGGGCAGGGGATGACGGCGGCGGCCCTGCACGCGGCCTGCCTGTCGGTGTACCTGCGGTCACGGCCGGATCCGGCCCTGCCCGCGCGCCGGTTCTTCGACTGGCAGAGGGTCGTGGTCGACGCCGCGTGGTCGACGTCCACCTCCGCCGACCTGGCCCTGCCGCACGTCGACGGCCCCTACCCGCGCGGCCACCGGTTCTCCGGTTGGATCAGCCGGCAGATCGTGACGGCGACCGTCACGGACGTGGCTGTCGCGCGGCGGTTCAACGAGGTCGTTTCCATGCGTGCGCATCCGCGGTCGCTGGCCACACCGGGCGTGGTGCTGGCCGCCCTGCGCGCCAACCGTCGGCACCCTGACCGCGCCACCTTCCGGTAGTTCCGGCGTCACGCCTTCTCCGGGTGCGGGCGGGTCCTACGGTGGGGCCTTCGCCGCCGATCAAGGGAGAGACCGTTGTCACCGTCGTACCGCCCGCCTCGATGGAGCCTCGCCGGAACGGCCCTGAGCCTGGTCCTCGGGCTCGCCGCGTGCGCCGGGCCTCGGGCGGAGCCGCCGGAGCGGCCTGCGCCGCAGGTCGAGGTGAGCCAGGAGACCCTACGGGGCCGGGGCAGCCGGCCGGGGCAGGAGGGACCCGACCCGGTCTGGTCGGTGTCGGTCGACCGGCTCGTCGATCAGCTGGCGCAGATCGGCCGGCTGATCGTCGTGCCCGACGAGCGGGAACTCCGCGCGGTGGACCGGTCCACCGGGCAGGACCGGTGGCGCCATCCGTTCCCGACGAGCTATCAGTATGCGGTCACCGACGGTCTGATCGTCGCGAGCGCCAGTAACGGGGGACCGCTGGAGGTGCTCGACGCGGTCACCGGCGCCACCCGCTGGCGGGTCGAGGACACCCAGGACGTCATCGTCCAGCAACAGGTCGTCTACAACAGGGAGTGCGTAGGCACAGGGCAGTCGGCGAAGTGCGTGGTCATTGCCCGGGACGTCCGGGACGGCCGTCAGCTCTGGAAACTGGCCGCCGACCGGTTCGCCCGGGTGACCGACGTGGCGCTCGGTGCGCGTATTCCGTATGCCCCGCCCACCGGGCGGTACGTGGCGGTGCGGCTGAGTGCGTCCGCCCCTACCTACACGGCAGTCGCGACCACCACCGGCAAGGCGGGGGCCGGGCGGTTGCCGAGCCGGGCCTGGTACGGCTTCGTCGCAGGCGACCTGCTGGTGACCACCGACAACGATCCACCCCGGGGTGATCGGCGGTGCACCGTCAGCATCGCCACCGTCAACGCGGCGACCGGTGCCAGAGGATGGTCCGGTGAGGTCTTCAGCGGGCGTAACGAGGATGGTGAGTGCGTCAGGCGGTTGACGAACCATCAGAGCGGGCTGGTCCTGATCGGGGCCGGCACCCGGCTCGTCGCGGTCAGCGCGACCGGCCGGCCACAGTTGGTGGACCTGCGCAACGGCAAGGCGGAGTGGGAGGGCGCCACCTCCGGCGTACCGATCGACGGGGACGACCGGTCGGTGCTGGTGCGACGCAACGCCGACGAGGGTGAGCTGGAGCTGCTCGACATGACCACCGGCGCGTCGCGGTGGACCGCGCCGGATCCGGGGCTCTCCGGTGGGTCGGCGAGTTGGCGGTCGACCGTGACCGGACGGCTCGTGGCGGTCAGCGCTGCGATGGGCGGCCGGCCGTTCGTGATCGTCTACGACGTGCCGACCGGCCGCCAGCTCGGCCGTTACCCCGGTTGGCTCGCTGGCGCCGGGGACGACTGGGTCGCGGTGAGCCATTCCGGGGGATCGGACGGGATCACCCTGGACCTGCACACCTTCTGAACCGGTCCGTCCCGCCGGCCGCGTTCGTTCAACTGGCAGGCGGCGTCCGGTCACTGCTGGCTGGCCGCCGATCAAGAGGCCGCGGTGTGATCTCCGTTGCGTCCTGACCCGCGGGGGAATGAGTTCACCGGATCGGGATTTGGAGCCAGTTATGACTTCTGCACAGTCCCCGCGGCTGCGGGTCGACCGGTCGGAGACGATCCGATGACCTCTACCGTCGATGCTCCCGCCGGTCCCGCCGCCTCGGGGACGCCGGGTGACCTGATGAGCGCCCGGCAACGCCTGCGGCTCGTCCTCGTGCTCGGGTCGCTGATCGCGGTGGTTCCGCTGACCATCGACATGTACCTGCCCGCGCTGCCCGCGATCGTCACGGATTTCCAGACCACGTCGGCGGCGGTCCAACTCACCCTCACCGGCACGCTGGCGGGCCTCGCCGTCGGCCAGTTGCTGATCGGCCCGCTGTCCGACGCCGTCGGGCGGCGCGTGCCGCTGATCGCCGGTATCGCGCTGCACGTCGTGGCGTCGGTGCTCTGCGTCTTCGCACCGAACATCGCGGTGCTCGGTGTGTTGCGGGTGGTGCAGGGCCTCGGCGTGGCGGCGGCCTCGGTGGTCGCGATGGCCGTGATCCGCGACCTGTTCAGCGGCGCGGCCTTCGCCACGCTGCTCTCCCGGCTGCTGCTGGTCATGGGGGCGGCGCCGATCCTCGCCCCGACCCTCGGTGGCGGGCTGCTGCGCTGGACGGACTGGCGCGGCGTGTTCGTGGCGCTGGCCGTCCTCGGGGTGCTGCTCGTCGTGGTCGCCGCGCTCGGGCTGCGCGAGACGCTGCCGGCGGACCGGCGCCGGCGCGGCGGGGTGGTCGCGACGGTTGTCGTGTACGGCGCGCTGCTGCGGGACCGCACGTTCGTGGGCCTCGTCCTGGTCGCCGGGCTGGCCATGGCGGCGTTGTTCGCCTACGTGGCCGGGTCGTCGTTCGTCCTGCAGGAGCAGTACGGGCTGAACGAGCAGCAGTTCGGGCTGGCCTTCGGTGCGGGCGCGGTGGGCCTGATCGCGGCGACGCAGTTCAACGTACGGCTGCTGCGCCGCTATTCGCCGCAGCGGATCCTCGTCGTCGCCCTGGGTGTGGGAACGGGCGCCGGTGTGGCGCTGCTCGCCTTCGCCGCGACGGGGCTCGGCGGTCTGCCGAGCCTGCTGGCGTCGTTGTGGGTGGTGCTCGCCGCGGCGGGGCTTGCGATGCCGAACGCGCCGGCCCTGGCCCTGTCCCGGCACGGGGAAGCGGCCGGTACGGCCTCCGCCCTGCTCGGCGCGGTGCAGTTCGGCGTCGGTGCGCTGGCCGCGCCCCTGGTGGGCGTGCTCGGTACGGGCGCGGTCGCCATGGCCCTCGTCGTCGCGGGTGGCATGGTGGCGGCGACGGCCGTCCTGCTCGTGGTCGTGCGGCCGGCCCGGCTCGCCGAACTGGAACCGGCAGCGGTGGCCGTGGCAGCGCACTGAGGAGTGCGAGCCACACGCGTGCCGGTGACCGGGGGCGTGCTGTCGTGTTCCGTGGCCGGGCGGCGGTCGCTTTCGCCGCCCGGCACGGTCAAGGGCCCTTCAGGCCGCCGTCCCGCAGCACCGCGTCAGTCCGGTCGAGCAGCGACGAGAGGGCGTCGCTGGCCTTGGCGATGCTGTCGCCTGAGGCCATGAAGAGGGCGGCATCTTCCTGGTCCAGCGAGCGCTGGCACTCCTGACTGCCCTTTCCCGCTTGTTCGATGAACCTGCGCCAGAGCACCTGGCCCTGAGGGTCGGGCACCCGGAAGTAGCGGTCGGCGTCCCGCGCGACCTGACCGATGTCGGCACAGATCGGGCGGAACGTGGCCGGGTCGATCTCGGCGTGTGCGCTGTTCGCGGCGTCTGCGGCGTCCGCGGCCTGGATCTGTGCCGTACCGAGGCGTTCGAGGGCATCGGCGTAGCGCCTCACCAGGTCCCCTGCGCCGAGGTTCTTCCACGCGAGCACCTGCATGGCTCTCGTCTCGGCGGACACCGCCGGCGGCTCACCAACGGGCACCATGAGCTGCAGGTTAGCCGCGGCCTCACGTTTCGAGGAGCGCTTCAGGTCCAGCAGGCTCGTTTCCCCCAGCACGGTGACCCCCACCGCGGCGGCGCACAGCACACCGACGCACAGCCGGCGGGCGACCAGCCCGCCCCGTCCTTCCCTCGCCGGACGCGCTTCGGCGGCGTGGTGCCCTCCGGGTGTCCCCACCCGGCGGATGGCGGAAACGGTTGCGGCCGCGATGACGGCCGCGACCGCGGCGACCACGAGAACCTGGCCCGCGAGAAGCCGGACCAGCGGCCAGGCCGCGGCCGGACGCCACTGGCAGGACGACGCCAGGGTGTTCAGCAGCGGAACGCACCCGTCGAAGGACAGGAGGACGAACCACCCGCCGAGGCCGATCAACGCCGCGATCTCGGCGGTGATGATCGCGATGAGCAGCCGGTGGCGACTCGCGACCACGCTCGCGGCGACGGCGGCTGCCGTGGCGGCCGTCACGAGGGCCACCAACACCCACCCCTCGTAGATCCAGAGGTACAGGCCACCCCGCTGCCCACGCGGTGGTTGCCAGGAATGCATGTACGCCGCCGCGCCCGCGACGGCCACCCAGCCCGACACCCCGCCCAGCGCCGCGACTCCGAGCATCCCTCGCAGCGGCGGCAGCTCCACAGGTGGTTCCGCCGCGGCCGGCTCTCGCAGCGCGCCGGGCACCCAGCGAAGCGTGGCCGTGGCCCGTCGGCTCGTCCAGGCCAGCAGCGGCACGGCCCACAGGGCCGCGACCATCGGTAGGACGAGGGGCTGGTCCAGGCTGTGCAACAGCGGGTGGACGATGCCGATCACGCTGGCCGCGGCAGGATGGTCGGCCACCTCGCCGGGGTAGTCACGTTCCAGCAGTGCCCGCGTGTCGAACAGCGGCCCGTTCAGGTACTGAGAGCCCCACTCGCGCCACCACGTGAACCATGCCGACAGCACAAGACACGCGGATGCCAGCCCCGCCAGCATCACCGGCCGGATCGTCCGGCCCGGCCATGCCCTGAGCCACAGGTGGGCGCACTGCGCGACCCACCAGGTGAACGCCGCCCCGGCGAGAACCACCAGCACCAGGATCGCGGGGCGTTGGGGCAGCCACTCGGTGAGCACGATGTCGTTCAGCACCAACTCGCCGACGGTCATCCCCGTTCCCAGCCACAGCCCCGCCCGCAGGCCGGAGGGCACACGCCGCAGGGTGAGTACGGCATGGGCCACGGCCCGCCACAGGGCGACCCCCACCAGCCCGGTGACCAGCCCCGCCGCCGCGACAGCCGTCACCTGGCCGAGCCACGGGCCGGTCAGATCGGACATGCTCAGGTACAACCGCACCTGGGAGCTGATCAGAGTCGCGGCGGCCCCGGTCAGGAACATCGGCAGCGACCGCAGACCGAACAGCACCGCGGGATCGTCCAGCGCCTCTCGGCGCAGATCCCATCGCGGATGGGCGCGCCACAGCTCGACGAACGAGGCGCCCAGCCGCCTCAGTCTCCCCTCGGGCGGGCCCGGAGTCGCCACCGCCCAGGGGCGGGGGTCGGCACCCCACCGCGCCGCGGCCAGATCGGCGTAGATCTCCCGGCTGCGCAGCACGTCCGACCGCGCGAGATAGATCAGCGCCACCAGGAAGGCCGCCAGCACGAGGTTACGTGTCGCGAACGGCACCGCACCGGGCCACTCCGGCGACCACGGCCCACCCGGGAACGCGATGATCCACCACACGACGTAGGGGAGAAGCACCACTGCCAGGAACACCCGCCACACCGCGACGGTGGCGTAGGCGAGGGTGACGTCGCCGTTGCGGATGTGGGCGAACTCGTGCAGCAGCACCGCCCGGAGCGCCTCCGGGTCGGTGGCCCTGCGGGCGAGCAGCCCACCGTGCAGGCACACCGTCGGCCGGCGGTTGCGGCCGAACACCACCGCCCCGGTCGAAGCCGCCGCCGGATCCACGACGACATTCGGCGTACGGGCCAGACCAGCCGACGCCGCCAGACTCTCCACGGTGCGCAGGATCTCGCCGTCACGGTCGATCGCTGTCAGCGGGACGACGCGGCCACGCCGTGCCTTCCAGAGATGCAGGCACCAGAACAGCACGCTGGCCAACACCACCAGCAGAGCCGGCCACGCCAGGCGGATCCACCACGGCAGCGGCCGCTCATGGCGGGCGATGCACGCCTCGTAGGCGTCCATGTTGGCCAGGAAGCTGGCCTCGCCGGCCGCGCTGTGGGCATCGTTGGGATCCATCCCGGTGGCGAGCAGGCAGGCGAAGCCCTTCACGCCGTCGGTGTCGGAGAGCCACGCGGTGACGTTGGCCGTCATGGTCGCGCTGCTCACCAGCAGCAGGACCACCAGCAGCACGAACCGCACGGTCGTGCCGGCGCCCATCGCCCGCTCGTCGACGCGCGACCGGGCCGCGTCGGCGACCATCACGCCCTGTCCCCGGGCCCGGGCCGGTCCGGGCTCTCGGGCTCCGGCACGGGTGGCACCGGCGCGGTCAGCGCCAGCCGGGTCACCAGCGCGTCGGCGATGGCCCTGGCCCGCTCGTCGTCCAGGCCCCGCTGCACGGCGACCTCCAACACCCGCTGCCGTACCTCACCGAGTTGCTCGCGGGTCAACGCAGGGACCTCCACGGGCGCGGCCCGCCGGCGAAAGACCTTGCGCAGCACGGCTCTCGTCCCCTTGGCCGCGCCATCCACGGCCGACGCGGCAGCCCGGTCGGCGAGCTGCTGCACGACCAGCCACACCACCGGGGTTGCCAACGCCACGACCTCGCCCCACCCGAACCCCAACGGCTCACGCCGCCCGCCCCGGGCGCCCAGGCGCCGCACCACCGTGGCGTCGTCGAACGCGACCAGCCCGTCCACCAGGGGCAACTCCTCCGGGGCGACCGAAGCCACAACGTCCCGGACCACCTCGCGCACCGTGACCCCACCGGCCGGGACTTCCTCCTCAGTCGTGGTCATTACACCTCCCCGGACCGCCCGGAAACCGGGCGCCATGACATGGCTACATGTGCATGTGTATCTGCACAGTGCCACTCACTGGCAGGTCCCGAGAACGGGTGGGTGATCCTGACGGAGTGATGGTGGGCGTGTCCCCGGGATGTGCGGCCGTTCTGGTCCTACATCTGGTGATCGGCGGCGGGGCGGCTGGTGGGCACCGCGGCGGCGCGCTGGTCCAGGGCGCGCAGGAGGTTGGCGCCGAGGACGTCGTCCCGTTCGGCGGCGGCGAGTTCGTCGAGGCCGACCGGGTGCAGGGTCTGTGCGAACGACACGTGGTCGAGGCTGGGCGGGAAGTCCGAACCCCAGTACAGGCGTCGGGGGCCGAAGTGCGTCAGGAGCAGCTCGACGAACGGTCGTGCCGCGTCGTGCGGGTAGCCGTGGGAGGGCTCGCTGACGGCGTACAGCCCGGAGATCTTGACTCCGACGTGGGGTAGTCGCGCCAGGTGGGTGAGGGGCGTGAGGATCTCCCCAGCCTCGTCGTCGGTGGGCACCACGGGCTGCGTGCCGGGCAGCCCGAGGTGGCTGAACAGGATCGTGCACCCGTCCAGGGCGGCGAGGGCCGGGCCGAGCCGGTCGGTCGCGGCGGGTGTGGCGTTCAGGCTGAGCAGCGCGGCGGTGCTGTTCAGCGCCGCCGTGTTGCCTGCCAGCCAGTCGCCGAAGCGGTCCGCCGAGGTCGGGTCCGCCAGGTAGGCGGCGATGCCCACGAAGCCCGCCGACCACCAGCGGTCGAGCGAGTCTCCGTCGGTTGGTCCAGCTGGTGGGACGTAGGCGACCGGCGCGATCCAGTCGTGCGCGGCGGCGAGGGAGGCCAGATGGCGGTTGTTCCCGGCGAAGCCCGCCTCGCCCTCGTAGCCGATCACCAGCGACCGGACGATGCCGTGTTCGCGGCGTAAGCCTTGGTAGACGGCCAGTTCGTCGCCGCCGGCGGGGGAGCGGCCGTAGCGGCCGGGGTAGCCGGCGGCGAACAGGTGCAGGTGGGCGTCGGCGCGTCGCATGGTTCGGACCCTAACTCAGATTTCGCCTGGCCATTGACGCGGAGACACCCCTGACTTAAGTTCTTGTCTCAATTAGGTCCGGATTACGTTGGCGCGAGCGAGGAGTGAGCCGGGTGACGCTGCCAGGCGACGAGGTTGATGAGCTGGTACGGCTGCGGCGTCAGCTTCACCGGCATCCCGAGCTGCGGTTCACGGAGCGGCAGACCGCAGCTACCCTCGAGCGCCTGCTCGGGCCACTCGGCCGGATTCGCACCGGAATTGCCGGCACCGGCGTGGTCCTGGAGATCGACGGTGGTGCCCCGGGGCCGACGGTCCTTCTTCGGGCCGATATGGACGCCTATCCCGTGCAGGACAGCAAGCAGGAGCCGTACGCCTCCCGCAATCCGGGCGTGTGCCACGCCTGCGGGCACGACGTGCACATGACCGTCGCCTACGGGGTCGCCGCCCGGCTCGCCGCCGACCCGCCCGCCCGGGGCGCGGTGACCGTGCTGTTCCAGCCGGCCGAGGAGATCCCGTTCGGCGCCGACTCGGGAGCCGCCACGGTCCTGGCCGACGAGGCGTTCCGCGACCGCCGGTTCGACGCCGTGCTCGGGCTGCACTGCTGGCCCGACCTGCCCGCCGGAGCGGTGGGGATCGACCGGGCGACCGCGATGGCGGCCAAGGACGCGTTCCGCGTCGAGGTGCTCGGGCGGGCCGCGCACGCCGCCACCCCGGCGCTGGGCCGGGACGCCATCCTCGGCCTGACCGCCATGGTGTCCACGTTGCACGCGGCCGTCTCCCGGTCCCGCAACCCCGACGAACTGGTCGCCTTCAACATCGGCACCATCGCCGGCGGAGCGAGCCAGAGTCAGGTCGCCGAGCGGGCCGAGGCCACCGGGACGCTGCGTACCCACGACCCCGTCGTGCGGGAGCGGCTGAAGGAGGTCATCGAACGCGTCGCCCGCCAGCAGGCCGCCGCGCTCGACCTCGGCGTACGGTTCGCCTGGGCCAACGAGATGCCGCCGGTGCGCAACGCCCCGGAGGTGGTGGCACTCGCGCACGCCGAACTGTCCGGGCACGTCGACGTCGTCGACCTGCCGGTACCGCCCCTGACCACGGACGACTTCGCCCTGCTCGGCGCGCTCGGCCCGAGCCTGTACGTCAAGCTCGGGGTCACCGGCGAACGAGGTGGCGCGCCGCTGCACTCCGGCGCGTTCGACGTCGACGAGCGGTGCCTCGCGACGGGGGTCGCCGCCCTGGAGCGCCTCACCCGGGCGGTCCTCGACGGTCGGCTCGCGGAGGGTGCACCGGCCCCGGCCGCCGGCGCGGGCACCGCGGCGACGCCGGCCGAGACGGTGGCCCGGTGAGCACCGGGCCGCGGGTGGCCGTGGTCGGGGCGGGCGCGTTCGGCGCCCGGCACGTCGCCGCGTACCGGTCGCTCGGTGTCCGGGTGGACGCGCTGGTCGACCCGGACCCCGCCACCCGGGAGCGGGTCGCCGTCCAGCACGGCATCCCGCGTACGTTCGATTCCGTCGCGGCCCTGCTCGCGCAGGCGGCGCCGGATGCCGCCTCCGTGTGCGTGCCCGGGCCGGCGCACCGCGCCGTCGCGGTCGCACTGATCGCCGCCGGGATTCCCGTGCTGGTCGAGAAGCCGCTGGCCGCGACGGTCGCCGACGCCACGGCGATCGTCGAGGCCGCCGAGGCGCACGGGGTGCTCTGCCAGCCGGGGCACATCCTGCGGCACAGCCCCGCCCACCGGGCGCTGCACGACGCGGTCCGCGAGGGCCGCCTGGGCCGGGTGCTGGCCGTCTCCTCGCGCCGGGACCGCCCCCGCTCCCTGACCCGGCTCTTCCCGAACGACCATCCCGCACTGCTGACCGCGGTGCACGACATCGACCTGGCGCTCTGGTACGCGGCAGCGCCGGTGGTCGAGGTGCGCGCGGCGGCCCGGACCCGACCCGGATCGGCGACGCCGGTCCTGGTCTGGGCGGAGCTTCGACACGCCAACGACGTCGTGTCGTCGATCCGCAACAGCTATCTCCTGCCCGAACACACCCCCAACCACACCTCCGACCTGGTCGAGGTGTACGGCACCGACGGGGTCGGTCACGTCGACCTCGGACATCCCACGGTGCTGCTGCAGGCCGAGCAGACCGAGGCGCCGGACTGGCTGCTCTCCCCGGTCGACGGCGGTGGCGCGCTCGCCGCCGAGCTCCGGCACTTCCTCCGCCAGGTCGACGGCAGCGACGCGTCCCCGGTCGTTCCCCTGGCCGACGGACTGCACGTGGTCCAGATCGCCGCCGCCGTGGTCGACAGCGCCGCCGCCGACGGCGCCGTGCGCCGCATCCCTCACCCCCCTCGCTGACAGGAGCTTCTGCCGATGAATCGACGTAGATTGGCCGGTCTCGTCGCCGCGGGCGTGGCCGCCGCCGCGCTGCTGACCGGTTGCGGTGGCGACGACGCCGCGGGCGGCCCGGTCACCCTCAAGGTGCTGACCTGGGAGCCGGGTGGCACCGAGTACTGGAAGCAGGTCAAGACCAGCTTCGAGGCCAGCCACCCGGACATCAGGCTCGAGATGCAGTCGGTGCCGTTCGACAAGTACCCCGAGGTGCAGGGCCCGTACATCACCTCGCAGTCGGGGCCGGACGTGATGGCCAACAACGCCGGCCTGGAGTTGTTCGACCGGCGCGGCGCGTACGTGCCGCTGGGCGACAAGGCCGCGGAGATCAACAAGGATCTGGTCACCTACAGCGGTGCCTGCGAGGGCTTCGACACCAGCAAGCCCTGCTACGGCGTGCCCTTCTCGTACCAGGGCAACGTCCTCTACTACAACAAGGACGTGCTGACGGCCGCCGGGCTCGACCCGGAGCGGCCCCCGGCGACCTGGGACGAGTTCGGGGCGGCCTGCGACGCGGTCGCCAAGACGGGGAAGACCTGCCTGGCCCTGGGCCTGTCCGGCACGTTCCCGGCCTACTGGGACTTCCCGGAGATCGCCCGCAGCTACCTGAGCGAGGACGACATCCGCGGGTTGCTCGCGGGCAGCCTGTCCTGGAAGGACCCGAAGCTGGTCTCGGTGCTGGAGAAGCTGGCCGAGATCACCACCAAGGGCTGGGCGAACAAGAACGCGCCGTCGATCACGATGCTCCCCGACGGCGCGGACATCTTCCAGCGCGGCGGCGCCGCCTTCGCCGGGACGATCATCTCGGACGCGGTGAACTGGGAGGCGTTCGGCAAGGCCCTCGGCGACGACAAGCTCGGCGTGACCCGCTGGCCGGCGGCCAACCCGGCGGCACCGCTGGCGCAGAAGTTCTCCGGCATCGAGGGCGCCGTCTACGGGGTGACCCAGTGGAGCAAGAAGAAGGACGCCGGCCTGGCCTTCATCACCTGGCTCGCCGGTAAGGAGAACGGCGAGCTGTGGGTCAGGCACGCCAAGGGCCAGCCGCTGAACAAGAACGTCGACAAGGCCCTGCTGCCCTCCTCGCCGGCCTTCCAGAAGATCCAGGAACTGGTGGCGGAGCCGACCCTGCACGCCGGCGTGATGCTCTCCGGCCCGGAGGCCGACGCGCTGGCCCGCGGCTGGCAGCAGGTGACCCTCGGCCAGCTCACGGTCGACAAGTGGGCCGAGCAGATGCAGCAGGCGCTGGAGCGCAGCCCGACGAAGAAGCAGAACAAGTAGTCGCCCCGGGCGGGGTGGCTCCGGCCGCGCCGCCCCCCCCCCCCCCCGGGGGGGCACCCCCCCCAAAAAACACCCCCCCCCCCGGGGGGGGCGGGGGGGGGGGGGCGCC
>NZ_JBFAAF010000118.1:0-14487 GCF_040639595.1 Micromonospora sp. NPDC023814 | reverse complement strand
TGCACCTCGGAAGTGCCTCCCTCGAAGAGAAACCTGTAGATGTCGCAATCACAAGTTTCCCTTGCAGGGCAGGCACTTCCGCTCATCTACACGCCGACGAACAGCACATCCCGGCGATCACCGTGAATAACCCAGGCTAGGGTGCGCCGGTGACCGGAGAACAACTCACCCTGCCCGCCGCGCTGCGGGAGGCCCAGGAAGGCGGCTTCGACTACGCCGGCGGCGACGGCGTCGACTTCGAGCCGTACGACGGCTTTCTCACCCTCGACGAGACCGCCGAGTGGTGGCACGCGTGGAGCGGCAACAGCTCGATGGACGGCGTGGACCTGCGGATCTTCGGTCGGGACGGCACCGGTGGACTGGCCGCCTTCTGGCTGGTCCGGCCGGACGAGCCGGTCGACCGCCAGCCGGTGGTGTTCCTCGGCTCCGAAGGTGAGACGTCCGTCGTCGCCGGCGACCTGGAGGACTACCTGTGGCTGCTGGCCGGTGGTTTCGGCCCGCTGGAGGCGACCATGTGGCCACGCCACGAACACCGCCCCCGCCCGGACGCCCGCCGCACCGCGATCGCCGAGCGCTACGCGCCGCAGGCGCGCCGGACCGTGCCCGAGGTCATCGAGGCGGCACGGGCCGAGTTTCCCGACTTCGAGTCGCTCGTCGAGTCCCTCTGCCGTTGACAGTTCGTCGGTTCAGCAGGCGCACCCGCACGCCCGAGCGGTTGTCGGGGGTGCGGGCTACGGTGGCGCCATGACCGACAGCGAGTACCCGTGGGAGCCGCCCCTCGCCGGCACCGAGGTCGAGCATCTCGTCGGTGCGCTCGACCGGCTGCGTACGACCTTCCGTTGGAAGGCCGACGGCCTCGACGCCGCCGCGCTGCGGACCCGCTTCGGCGCGTCCTCGCTGACCCTCGGCGGCCTGCTCAAGCACCTCGCCGCGGTGGAGGACAGCACGTTCACGACCAGGCTGAGCGGGCAGCCGATCGGCGCGCCCTGGGAGGGCACGGCCTGGGACGGCGGCAACGACTGGTTGTTCGCCTCCGCCGCCACCGACACTCCTGAACAGCTCTACGCGCTGTGGGACGGCGCCGTCGAACGGTCCCGCGCGAGGCTCGACGCGGCCCTGGCCGACGGCGGGCTCGACCAACTCGTCCACGCCGCCACGCCCGACGGCCGCCACACCAGCCTGCGCCGGCTCGTCTGCGACCTCGTCGAGGAGTACGGCCGGCACACCGGCCACGCCGACCTTCTCCGCGAGGCGGTGGACGGACTGGTCGGTGAGGACCCGCCGGCCGGCTGGCGGCCCGGGGGCGCGCCCGCGCGCGTGAACGGCTGACGAATGGGCTGCGGGGCCGGGCCCGTTTGCGGGTGGCCCGACCCCGAGGGCAGGTCAGTGCGTCGCTGGCACCTCCACCTCGAGCGGCTCCAGGTCGTCGCGGACGGCCTTGACCTCCCAGTAGAAGGCGTGCGAGGCCGGCGATCCGTCGACGGTGCGGACCCGGAAGGCCCCGTCCTTCACTCGGCTCGCGGCCAGCGCGGAGACCGGTTCGTCGTCGTCGAAGACCGGCGTGAGGTGCACGGTCCGGCCCTCCGGCCGGGTCAGCGCCTCGAAGTACGCGGGCAGTTCGACGGTGGCGGTCCCGCCGTCGAGCCGCGCCTCTCCCCGGTAGTAGACGCCGTTTTCCGGCCCCTCGATGGCGGCGTGGATGAGCTGGCGGCGTTCGGTGGCGTCCGGGGCGTCCAGCGGATGGTCGATGGCGAACTGCTTCGACTTGCCCTTGATCACGCCGCTGCCGGCCATCAGGCTGATGGTGTAGCCGGTCGCCTGGGTGCCGAGGTAGATCGCGCCGGAGGCGAACAGGTCGAACGTGCTGATGCCGCCGCCGCTCCACGAGGGCACCGTGTTCGGGCTGACCGCGACGCCGAGCTGGCCGTTGATCTGGACGTTGCCGCCGAAGAAGCCGCGCTTCTCCACCCACAGACAGCCGGTCTCCGGGCCGGTGCCGCCGCCGTAGCCGATGTAGACGCCGGCGCTGTTGAGCAGGTAGAGCCGTTCGGGCCCGTTGATGTGCAGCCGGTTGGCGCCGTTGAGGTAGCCGGAGGCCGGCATGGAGATGTTCCCGCCCGTCCACAGGCCACCCTGCACCGTCAGGTCGCCGTTGCCGTTGGCGTCCTTGACCACGGTGACCCCGCCGGTCGCCCGTACGGCGAAGCCGCCCTCCGCGGTCAGCGACAGCCCGCCGCGCCCGCGCAGGCTCGCCGCCCGCAGCTCCTTGACCGCCAGGTCGGCGTACGGCTTGCTGCCCTCGCCGTAGCCGAGCCCCGGCCCGTCGTTGCTGCGGTCGACCAGCTCGAAGCCCTTGCCGGCCCGGAACGACAGCTGCGCGTGCTGCACGCCGGGGCCCCAGAAGCCGAGCCCGGTGACCACCTGGCCGGGGGAGACGGCCGCCCCCTCCATGCTGCCCAGGTGCAGCATGCCGCCGGCGATGCGCAGCCGGTCCGCGTTCTGCTGGGTGAAGGCGATGATGTCGTCGGCGTCGTTGTTGTTGGCGATGCGCAGGATGGTGTTCTCGCCGCTGTACGGCCAGTACCGGATGTACGCCTCGTCGCCGGGGTCGGCGGGGAAGGTGATGCCGGACTGGGCGCCGGCACCGACGGCCGGCACGATGGCCCCGACCGGGACCCGGAGGCCGGCCGCCACCCGCCCGGTGCTCTGCACGGTGATCGTGCCGCCGGCGCGGGTGACCGTGCCGAGCACGATGGCGCTGGCCGGGTCGGTGGGGGCGGCGGCGGAGAACTCGATGCGGCCCTCCTCGGTCCACCGGGTCTCCGCAGCGACCCCGCCCTCGTCACGTCGCTCGGTGAGGTACTCGTGGTAGCGGATCACCACGTGCCAGCTGGTGCCCTCGGCGGGCAGGGTCTTGCGGGTGTTCTCCGCCAGCACGATCACCCGGCCGGCGCCGTCGATCGCCACGCCCTGGCCGATCGTCACGTCGCTGCCGGTGGCGGTCAGGTCGAGGCCGGTGACCACGCCTCTGGGCTGCAGCAGTCGGGCGGCGAGGTTCTGCCGGGCCAGGAGGTAGTCCAGCGCCTGGGTCAGGTCGCCGGCGCGCAGGTACTGGTGGTCGTAGTACCGGGGCCGGGCCATCGGCAGCGGCAGGTCGTTCTTCCAGGTGATCGTCATGGTGGTCTCCGCTGATCTGGTTCGGTCGGTGCGCGGGCGGGGTCGTTCAGCGCGGTTGGACGGTGTCGTAGCGCAGGCCGCTGGACAGCTCGCCCGTGCCGGTGTAGCGGGTGCGGCCCAGCCACAGGTGCACCGAGCCGTCGGTCCACCGGGCGAGCTGCCACTGGCGCAGCAGCCGGGTGCCGCCGCGCGGCACCTCCTCCTCGGGGATGGCCAGCTCGACCAGGTCGTCGCCGCGCCAGCGCCAGTCGAGCAGGCGGCTGTGGCCGGTGACCGCGACCGGCGGCCCCTCGCGGGACGGCTGTTGCAGCGGGACCCGGCGCAGCCGGACCACGTCGGGTCGGTCCTGCGTCGGCCCCGGGATCAGCGGCACCCAGTTGTCCGGCACGGTCGTGGCGAAGGCGTACGACAGGCTGGGCACCGCCTGGGTGTCGGCGACCGGTGGCCGCGGCGGCGGCGCCGCCCGACCCACCTGGGCGCCGCGGTCGATCGGCCGGCCGGTGGCGCCGGTGACGGTCCGTTCGACGGCCCAGGCCAGGTTCGCCATCTCGTCGCGGCCGAGGCGTACCTCCTCCACCGGCTCGGAGTCGAGGGTGGCGGCGGCCGTGGCGGGCAGGACCAGCACGTCGGCCGGTCCGCCGGCGGTCGCCCCGGACGGGCGGAACAGCGCCGTGTCGTCGGGCGCGGCCGGCACGAGCGTCTGGACGCCGAAGGTGTCGGTGACGATCAGCGACCGGATCCGGGTGGCGGACCCGACGGGCAGCTCCAGTGGCACCAGGAAGTGGTCGTTGCCGTAGACGAGGCCGTACTCGACCAGGAACATCCGGGCCAGGTCGCCGGCGCCGGCGCCGATGCCGGCCAGGTTGACCCGGGCGTCCTCCAGCTCCCAGAAGCGGGTCGAGGGCATTCCGGCGTACGCGACCGGGGTGGGCAGCAGCACCTTGACGACGTCCTCGACCGCCGGGGCGGCGTCGAGGGTCGCCCCGGGTTCGTGGTCGAAGTGGTACCAGTCCAGCCGGTCGCCGTCGTACTCGTGGGCGGTGAGGACAAGTTCGCCGGCGGAGCCGTGCGCGCCGACGGCGAAGTCGTACTCCAGCCGCTCGCGCCGCCACGCGGACCCCTCCTGGCCGGGGGCGCTGAACAGGGGCGTGAAGTCCTCGGGCGGCCAGGGCGGCGCGGCGGGCCGGGACGCGCCCGGCGCCAGCACGGCGGGCAGTTGCAGCAGGTAGCCGTCCGGCGGGCCGGCGGGGCGGGGCGGCACGCCCAGCCAGGTCGTCCACTCGGCGATCGCGGCGGTGACCGCGCCGACCAGGGCGGACGGCACCCCGTTCTCGGCGACGAACCGGCCCTCGGCGCAGGCGCGCAGGGCCAGGTCGCCGTGCGGTACGCGGCCGGCGGCGATGCGCAGGTAGCCGAGGGTCTCCGCGTCCGCGGCCGACGCGGCGTCGGGCGGGACGGCGGGGACCGGATACTTCCGGCACAGCCCGGGCGCCAGCTCGCCGGCGCCGGCGGCGGCGAGCGACCGCAGCAGCTGCTGGCCGCTCTCGACGGCGAACCGCAGGTCGCCGGCGGTGGCGGCGGACTCCCGTTCCACCACCGCCTCCAACGGAGTGGCGGTGGGCAGGCCGACCGTGCTGCCGGAGGCCGTGCCGGGCCGGTAGCGGGTGAACCTGGCGGCCTCGGCGTGCACCCGGGCGCTGACCGGCGACCCGGTGTCCTCGCCGGTGAACTCGCCGAGCTGCCACTGCCGGGCGAGCAGCCACAGCGGGTCGGCGGTGCGGGCCTCCACGGCGGGGGCCAGGTCGGCGCGGCGGGTACGCGGTTCGAGGCGGGTCCAGGTGGTGACCGACGGGGTGTGCGTGTCGGTCAGGGCTGGTTCGACGGTGGTCACTGGCCCTCCTGGCCGCCCTGCGGCGCGAGCGTCGCGTCGGGGACGAAGTCGGTGGTGGTCGTGCTCTCGGCGACGTTGGTGGGGAAGTAGAGGGCGGGCAGGAACTGGCCGGCCGCGCCGAGGGAGTCGACGTCGACGGCGCGGGCGACGGCCAGGTCGAGGGCCTCCTCCAGGACGTTGGCGAGGGTGGCCGGCTGCCACGTGGCGGCGCCGTCGGGCGCGAGGCCGAGCAGCACCGCCTGCGGTGCGGCGGCGCCGGGGGCGTCGTACTCGAAGGTGAGGCCGGTCTGCACCCGCCCGGCGGGAACCACCTCCGTCCACTCGTCGACGAGCAGGCCGTGCACGGGCCTGGTCGGGTCGATGCCGCCGGGGGCGACGACGACCAGGGACACCGGTTCGGTGTTGGCGCGCGGCGGGGCCTCGCCCACCCAGCGGTCGCCGGGGGCGTACGGCAGCTGTGCCACCCGGACGGTGGCGGGCAGCTTCACCACGCCGCCGGCGTCCAGGGCCTGCGCGGTGGTCAGCACCTCCTGGAGCCGGCCGACGGCGGGGCGGACCCGGCCGTAGCGGGACAGCCACCGGCGCACCGGGTGCGGGGAGCCGCCCTGCAGCGCGTCGCTGGCGGCCAGCGTGGTGGCCAGTTGCTGCGGCTGGGGCGCGCCGGCGGCGGTCAGGACCGGCATGTCGGGGCCGAGCAGCGCCCGGACGCGGGCGATCTGGGCGTCCCGCCGCCGCGCGGGGGGCGCCGAGGGCCGGTCGAAGTCGGTCGCCGGGTCGCAGGTGCAGGCCGACGGTGGGCAGGGCGCCCGGTCGTGCAGGTCGGCGACGACCCGGCAGTGGGCGGCCAGCCGGCGGTCCAGCTCGTGGCCGGCGACCAGGGCGGCGTCGGCGACCGCAGGGGCGGTGCCGGCGGCCGGTGGCGGGGGCACCGCGCCGGTGACGCCGAACCCGGCGGCGGTGTCCAGCAGCAGGCGGACCGCCGTCTCGTCCCAGCCGGGCGCGTCGGCGGCCGGGGTGGCCCGCAGCGCGGCGGCGGCGCTCCGCGCCGACTGCCACAGCTCGTCGGTCTGCGCCTTCACCACCGGATCGACCTGCGGGGGCGCGTCGGGGTCCAGGCCGAGGTCGGCGGCGAGGACCGGCCGGGAGCGGCCGAACAGGTCCCGCAGCACGTTCACGGCGTGCAGGAACTCGGCCAGGCCGACCTTGTCGGCGGCCCAGGCCGGGTCGCGGTCGTAGTCCAGCTCCAGCGTCCAGTCCGGTCGCACCCCGGCGGGCAACAGCGTCGCCCAGGTGACGAGGGCGATGCGGCGGTCCAGCTCGGCGTCGTCGGGGCGGCCGGGGTGCGGCGGGGCGGCGAGCAGGTCGATCGCCGGGGTCTGCAGCCGGTCCAGACTCGCGTCGCGCCACGGCGTGGCGGTGACGCCGTCGGGGGCGTGCCAGCGGTAGCGCCAGAACACCCGCGGCGAGGGCGGCAGCAGCACGGAGGTGAGCGCGTCGGCGGGGCTGCCGATGATGCGCGGGTGCTGGGCGCGGGCGGCGGGCCAGTCCTGCCGCAGCGGGTCCATCCGGTTGTCGACGTTGACCAGCAGCAGCACCCGGTGGGTGAGGGTCGCGCCGGTGGCCGGTGTGCGGGTGACGTGCAGCTGGAGTGGGTTGGTGGCGGCGCCGGAGGCGGCGTCGACGGCGGCCGCGGCTCGGTTCATGTCGCCCAGGGCGAGCTGGTGGACGCTCTCGGCGAGCAGCGTGTCGGCCACGGCGTCGGTGGCGTCGGCGAGGTCGGCGAGGACCTGCCGTACGGCGGTGCGGGCCGCGCCGGGCAGCGCGTCGAGCTGTGTCTCGATGGCGTTGGCCTGGTGCAGCCGGTGCAGTTCCAGCCCGTCGACGGTCGCCGCCGTCTCGACGGTCGCGGTGACCGTGGTGGTGTCGTCGTCGGCGTCGACGCGGTGGGCGCGTACCGGCGCGAGCCGGCGGAACAACGGCAGGAACTGGTCCAGCGGGCCGTCGGGGTGGTCGTGCAGGCCGCGCTCGAAGCGGTAGCCGAGCAGGGCGCCGAGGCTCTGGCCGGCGCGGACGCCGTCGAGCAGTTGCTCGGCGAGGCGGACCCGGCGGGAGGACAGGTCGACGGCCATCGGGTGGTCGCCGCCGTGGTGGGAGCGCCATGCGCTGCGCAGCACGGCGGTGGTGACGGCCTGCGCCGGCGAGGGGGCGTGCACGTGACCCGCGCCGTCGGGGGCGGCGGGCAGCGTGGGCGGCGCCACGGTGTCGGGCACGTCGGCGGGGCGGGGCACCAGCCGCGGCGGCCCGGCCGGCCGCAGGTCGACCAGCCAGCCGTACCCGCCGACGTGCACCCCGGTCGGCGGCCCGGCGGTGAGCTGGGCCAGCCGGCGGGTGGCCAGCGAGGTGATCCAGGCGTCCAGCCGGTGCGTGGCCAGGCCGAGGGTGCCGGCGACATGCCGGTGCAGGTCGGCGGGGGACAGCCCGTCGTCGAACGCGTCGCCCAGGTCGGTCAGGGCGGCGCGGAAGGCGCGCAGGTCGGCGGTGGCCCGGATGTGGCGGGGGCCGAGCTGGGCGCTGGCGAGGTAGCTGCCGACGGTCTGGCCGGGGGCGCCGGGCACGGGCACGGCGAGGCGGCGGCGCAGCACCGGGGTGCGGTCGTGCGGGCGGATGTCGACCAGTTCCGGCTCCGGAACCTCCGCCGCGGCGGGCAGGGACGCCTCGGCGGCGAACGCGTGCGCGGCGGCGGAGTGCTCGGCGATCAGGGCGGCACGCAGCAGCCGGTGGAACAGCGGCACCGGCCCGTCGCCGGGGCTCACCGGCACCTCGTCGCCTTCCAGGCCGACGGCGGCGAGCGCGTCGAGGTACGCGCGGATCCGGTCGGCGCGCGGCTGTCCGGGCCCGTCGAGCAGGGGCGTGCCGAGGGCGTACGCCTCCTTGGCGAACACGGCCAGGGACAGCCGCGGGTCGGTGGGGCTGCCCAGCCCGAGGGCGGCGAGCAGGTCGCGGGCCGGTTCGACCACCTGTTCGCGCCAGTCCGGGCCGAGGCCGAGGCGGGCGAAGCGCCACAGCCAGCTGACGTACTCGTTGCCGAGCATGCTGCGGGCGCGTACCTCCAGCACCCGCGCGTCGGTGGCCAGGATGTCCAGCAGGGTGCGCTCGGGGTCGGCGAGGCCGGGGACGATCCGGGAAACGGGGGAGGGCAGCCACACCTGCTGCCACAGTTTGGTGAGCAGCCCGACGGCCCGGGCCTCGCCGCCGCCGGCCGGGCGCCAGTCCCGCAGGCTGGCCACCGGCAGCAGCCCGTACGGCTGGCGGCCGACGCGCAGCGTGGGCAGCGGCCCGTCGGCGTGCACGTGGGCGACGAAGTGCTCGCGCAGCGCGGCCTGCTCGGCGGGGGTGGCGACGGGCAGCAGGTCCCGCAGCAGGGCGCCGAAGCTGGCCGGCCAGAGCAGCCGGCGCACCAGCCGGCCGGTGGGCCGGTCGGCGACGGCGGCGCCGGCGCCGCGGGCGAGCGCGGTCGGCGCGCCCTCCCGGGGCGGCGTGCCGCGGGCGGCGGTCAGCGCGTCGTCGGGCTCGGCGGTCAGCGACACGCCCAGCGCGGCGGCGACCAGCGCGGCGGCGGCCTCGGGCGCCTCGGCGTCGGTGGCGGTGTCGGCGGCGCTCGGCGCGGCGGTGGTGGGGGCCGCCGCCGGGGCGGCGGTGGCGGTGTTGTTGGTGGGGGTGTCGGGGGCGAGGAACGCCAGCCCGTCGGTCGCGGCGTGTGCCTCCAACAGGCGCCCCAGGGCCTTGGCGGAGGCGTCGGGCGCGGTGGCGGTGTCGAGCCCGAACACCAGCAGCCGTTCCACGGTCTCCGGCTTCCCGTCGGCGCCGGTGGGGACGGTGACGGTCAGCGCCATGCCGGCGGCCTCGGCGGTGGCGAAGTCGACGGTCCAGCGCATCCCGGCGTCCACGGGCGGCGCCTCGGCGGGCACCTGGTCGATGGTGCCCGTGCCGCCGGCCGGCACGGGGGTGGGCCCGACGGGCAGGTCCGGGGTGACGGTGCCGGAGGTGCCGGTGAACAGCCGGCCGCCGGCGGTGCGGCCGACGGCGTACCAGCGGGTGGGCAGCAGCCGGGCCCGGGCCGGTTCGCACCAGGGGCCGGGGCGGGGCTGCGGCTCGGGGAAGTCGCCGGCGACGGGTTCCATCACCCGGGCGATCCAGGCGGCGCGGGGCGCGCCGTAGCGGCGGACCAGGTCGTTCCAGGACGCCTCGTCGGGTGTGCCGGTGACGCCGCCGGGTCGGCCCTCGCCCCAGTACGCCCGGCCGGCCGCGATCTCCTCGGCGGTGAGATCCGGCTCGTGGTCGTCGACGTGGATCTGGTCGGGGTAGACGCGGATCTTCAGGGTCGCGCCGGCGAACCGGGTCTCCAGCCGCACCGGCAGCATGACCGCGGGGACGAGCGCGGACTGCGTCCACGGGGTCTGCGTCAGCACGGTGGCCAGCGGCGGCCGGTTCGCGGCGTACGACAGGGTGGTCATCACTGGTTCTCCGGCGTCGGTAGCAGGTCGCTGGCGTGGCGGGCGAGCAGGACGGGGCGTTGCAGCACGGCGAGGGCGGTGTCGGCGGCGTTGCGGCCGTGCCGGGCGGCGAAGACGACCGCGTCCGGCGGCAGCGGGTCGCCGGTGAGGTCGACGCCGAAGCGGGGCGCGGCCGGCTGCTCGCGCAGCAGGAAGAAGTAGCCGGCCGGGCCGGCGGCCTGCCGGGTGGCGCCGCGGGCGACGTCGGCGGTGAACGGGAACCCGAACAGCAGTAGGTCGGGCGACAGCCACGCGTGGAAGATGGGCAGGATGTCCGGCCCGGCCGGTTCCCGCTGCTCGGGGCCGGTCCACGCGGCCTGCCGCATGGTGACGATGGTGGAGGGGTAGCGGCGCAGCAGCTCACCGCGGATGACCAGCACCAGGGACTGCTCCCCGGGGGCGCCGACGGCGGTGAGGTGGCTGCCCAGCGGCCCGTTGCGCCAGGCATCGTCGGTCAGCGGCGGGATGTCGGTGAGCGGCGCGCCGGCCGAGACGGCGCCGCGGACGTCCCAGAACTGCCGGAACCAGGTCTGCCGCGGGTCGGCGGGGAACTCCCGCCACAGCATCTCCCGGCTCATCTCGTGGTTGAGCCCGACCAGGAATGCCTCGATGAACCGGGGGTTGGCGGCCAGCGCGGTCATCGTCTCCGGCGCCACGGCGGGCAGGTTCGGCACGACGTGCTCCTGGGACAGGCCGCGTAGCAGCTCGTACGCGGGGACGGTGAAGCTGACCCCGGCGAGCAGCCGGCGCAGCGGGTCGCCGCTGTCGGGCAGGGCGTCGACCAGGTCGCCGTCGCCGAGGGTGAGACCGGCGAGCACCTCCCCGGCCACCGCGGTCTCGGGGCGGACCGTGTCGCGGACGGCCGCCGCGGCGGTGGCGAGGTCGACCGGCGCGGGCCGGTGGTTGCGGGCCAGCGACTGCGCCGGGGCGAGCCGGCCCTGGTGGGCCGCGGCGGCGGCCATGAAGTCGTCGCCCATCCGGGCCCGGTCGGCGACGAGGTCGGCCCGCAGGTCGGCGATCGCGACCGTGCAGCCGCGGGCGGTGCCGGCGTCGGCGGCCCCGGTGACGGTAACCGCGGGGCTCCAGCTGACGGGTACGCCGGCGGGGTCGAGGTCGAAGGCGGCGCGGTAGGTGATGGTGGTGCCGCTGCGGCGGGCGACGACGAGGTCGGGGCGGCGGGTGCCGGTCACGTCGGCCACGGCGATGCCCGCCCCGGCGGCGCCGGCGACGGCCGCCTCGTCGGGCACCGCGCGCGTGGTCGTCCAATCGTTGACGACCCGGCCGCGCCGGTTGAGCCCGAGCCCGGTGAGGTAGCGGGCCACCGGGGTGGCGCCGACCGAGCCGGCGGCGAAGACCAGCAGGTCGGGGACCTGGTCGCCGGTCATGTCGACCACGTCGACGCCGACCGCGGTGATGGTGTCGAGCTGCTGCGGGGTGGGCTGCGAGTCGCCCCACCCGCGGGTCACCGCGCCGGTGGCGTCCAGGCCCCACCCGACGCGGTAGTACACCCGGTTCTCGGTGCCGCCGGGGCGGCTCACCCCGTACGCGACGACGAGTTCGGGCTGCTCGTCGCCGTCGAGGTCGGCGAGGGCGACGTCGAGGCCGGCGGCGTGGGCGCTGACCGGGTCGGGCAGCTCGTACGGGCCGGTCCACCCGGCGGCGGCCGTGCCGGTGGCGGTGGCGTCCCGGCCGATCCAGTAGCTGATCCGGCAGGTGCCGTCGGTGCCGGGCAGCAGGGCGGCGGTGACCAGGGCCGGGCGGCCGTTCGGCTGGAGGGGGCCGATCGTGGTGGCGGTGGCGCGGGCGGCCACGGGGATGGCCGGTCCGTCCACGGCGGCGGTGAGCGCGGTCTCCCGCACCGCGCCGTCGTCGCCCACGTTGTGCCCGACCTGTACCCGGGCTCGGCTGCCCGTGCCCACGGGGACGGTGTGGGTGAACAGCAGCGACGCGAGCAGCCCCACCCGGGGAGCGAACCGCAGGTGCGCCGGGGCGGGCGCGGTGTCGGGGCCGGCCCCGCGCGGGTCGGCGGGGGTGCCGTGGTCGATCCAACCGGTCGGGGCGTAGCCCCAGCGCCACGAGGTGAGCCGGCCGTCGCCGGTCACGGCGAAGATCTCGCCGCTGCGGAACTCGCCGAGCACGGGTCCGGGGCGGTGCCGGCCGAGACCGCCGGCCGGCGCGGACCCGATCACGTCCCAGCCCCAGTACTCCCGTTCGTGCCCGTCGTGGTACCAGCGGTAGCGGCGCATCAGGCGCACGTCGGCCGGGTTGGCGTCGGGCGCGCCGAGGGCGATGATCGACATGCCGTCGTCCTCGCCGATCTGCGCCGCCTGCTGCCCCAGCGAGACCAGCCGTCGCCCCTCCGGGGCCGCGTCGTGCCGGTAGAGGGACCCGTCGGAGAGTTGCGAGATCAGCCAGCCGTCCGTGGTGAGGTAGGAGAAGCGGGAGCCGTACGCGGACGGGTGCTGGCTGGCCGGGGAGCCCCACACCGGAGGGATGGCGTCGTTGCCGACCTGGCTCCACTGCCCAGCGTGGACGAAAAGCCGGTTGTGGCTGGTGGCGACCAGCACCGTCGACCCGATCGGGCGCGGGGTGCCCCAGAGCCGCTCGGTGGACCACATCGCCGGCGCCCCCAGCGACGTCCACGACTCGGCCGCCGGGTCGTAGCGGTACAGGTTGCCGTCCCCGCCGAGCAGGTAGACCAGGTTGCCGCCGACTGTCGGGCGGCTGCGCACCCCGAGCGGCGGCGCGCCGCAGTCGCGCCACACCCACCGGTCGCCGTCCCACCGCCGCTCGAACAGGCGGCTGTCGCGGGTGCGGACGAACACCCGGTGGGGTGCCACGGTGGCGCCGGAGGTGGCCACGGCGGTGCCCGGCGGGAGGCCGTGGTCGCGCCACACCCACTGCTCGCCGACGCGGCGGCGCTCGAACAGCCGCCCGTCGGCGGCGCCGAGGAAGAACCGGTCGGCGCCGAGCAGGTCGCCGGCGTTGGTGGCCACGGTGGTGACCGGGTCGTCGGCGGCCAGCGCCCGGATGCCCGCCGTGACGCCGGCCGTGCTGGTGGTGTGCCACCACGGGTTCTGGGCGGCCTGCTCGATGACGGCGCGGGTCAGCGAGCCGAGCCCACGGCCGTCGGTGACCAGCGTGTCCAGCACCTTGCCGCCGGTGGGCACCTTCGCGGCGGGCACCGCGCTGGCGCCGCCGGCCAGCCGGGCCAGCGCCGCTGGGCCGCCGTCGGCGTCGACTCGGCGGGCGAGGGGCCCGCGGGGGCGCAGCAGCCGGCGCAGCGGCGCGCTGGTGGCGGCCCGCGCGCCCGGGTTGCCGTCGAGCTGCCGGTCGAGCGGGTCGCCGGCGGCGGCGAGGCGGGCGCCGGAGCCGGTGTCGACGAGGTCGTGCACCGGCTGGGTCATGGCCACGAGTTGGTCGTCGCCGACCGGCGTGCCGGGGCAGGCCGGGTCGACCCGGCGGGCGAACAGGGCGGTGGCGGTGTCCCGGGCGGCCTGGCCGCGGCGGAGCTGCTCGTTGGCCTCGCGCAGCTCGGCGGCCCGTTCCCACGCGGCCGCGGCCAGGTCCTCCTGGTGGCGTTGCACCACCTGGGTGCCGAGGGCGGCGGCGGCCCGGTAGCGGGGGTCCAGGTTGAGCCCGGAAAGCCAGCGCGGTTCCGCGCCGCCAGTGGGGACCTGCCCCTGCTGGGTGTGGATGTTGCCGTACAGCGGCGGGGTCAGCCGGTCGTCGGCGTGGCGCAGCAGGTCGGTCAGCGCGTCCTGCCAGGCCTGGCGGACGTCGTCGGCCCAGACGGTCGGGGTCATGCCGGGCGCGGCGAGGGCGCCTTCGAAGCCGAGCACGGACCGGCCCTCGACGCCCTCGTCGTCGCCGGCGGGCAGGCCGCCGCCGGGCGCGGCGATGTCGACCGGCTGCCGGCCGACGTCGTCGGGCAGGACCCGGGCCCGCAGCCGGCGGGCCAGGGACTCGAAGTCCCCGTCGGGCCCGGTGCGGAACGTCCAGTGGTGGTAGACGGGCAGCAGCACCGGATCGTCGGGGCCGGGGTGGGCCGAGTCGGGGCCCCAGGCGGGGGCGAGCGGGCCGGTGTCGTCGACGGTGTCGCCGAGCCCGGCGCGGACCCCGGCGGCGAAGGCGGGCACCACGGCGGCCAGGTAGTCGGTGCCGGCGGCGAGCCGGCGCGGGCACACCAGCCGCGACAGGGTGCGCTCCGGGGCGGAGGCGATCACCCTTGACAGGTCCTCGTCGTCGGTGACCAGCACCTGGGCGTGTGCCCACGCCCACGACTCGGCCAGCACCGGCAGGTGCCGCACCGTGGTGGCGAGCCGGGCCAGGGCCTGGCCCGGCTGCGTGCGCAGCTCCGCGCCGTCCTCGCCGAGGGGCACCACGACGAGGACCAGCCACGGGCGCAGCGCGCCGTTGTCGTCGGGCCGCGCCGGGGTGTACCGCCACGGCAGGTCGGGGTTGTCGAACTCGACCGCGGCCAGCAGGGACACCTCGACGTTCTCCGCGCCGGGTGCCGGGTAGCTGCGGATGATCTCCTGCGGGTCGACGCCGACGACGTCGCCCGGCCCGTGCAGCAGCGCCGTCGAGGTGCCGGTGATCTGCTCGGTGTCGCCGGTCGCGGTGTCGGTGCCGAGCGCGGCGACGGTGAGGGTCACCTCGGCGCGGGGGCGGGGAAGCGCGCCGGTGAGGGTGTCGGTGTGGGAGACCACGCGGGCGACGCCGTCGCGGACCCAGGGCAGGAAACGCAGGCCACCCATGTCAGCAGACCTCCAGCTCGACGGGCGTGATCCTCGGGTGGGGAACCCGGACGCGGGGGCGGCGCGGCGCCGCCGGGGCGGCGGTCGCGCGCCGCTGCGCCGGCAC
>NZ_JBFAAF010000117.1:0-14489 GCF_040639595.1 Micromonospora sp. NPDC023814 | reverse complement strand
AACCTCACCAAACGCGTCGCCGACGAAACCACCCCAACCTGGCGAGACATCTGAAGGCGGCATCACTCACAAAATACGTGAATCAGACGCCCTCTAAGGGTGGGACCGGTGCGTCGGTTGCCGCGGTTTGTCGTGGCTGACTGGCGCTGCGGTGGCGACGGCTGTGGCTGTGGCTGTGGCGGCGATTGTCGTGAACGCGGCGACTGGTAGCGAGGCGCCGTGGTTCCCCACAATAGATGAGCACAGTCTGCGGTGGCTGGTGGGTGCGACGGGCGCGGTTGCGGCGTCCGGTTGGTTCGGGTGGTGGGCGCAGCGCTGGTACGAGCGTGGGTTGGTGGCGTTGGTTCCGGTAGCGCAGCTGGCCAGCATCGTGGGTGGTGGACCGGCCGGTCGAATTGAAGGAGATTTGCGGGCGTTGCGGAGTCGTGGCGCGGGGATGGGCCCGCTCGCCAAGGCCTCGGCGACCTTCTGCTTCGTCGCCGCCTCCCGCCCACTGATCGCCTGGTCGAACAGCAGCAGCGTCTCGTCCAGCACGTCAACGGCCGACTGCGCCAGCAGCGTGAGCAGGATTGGGTGCCGGCGTTCCGGCTCGCGGCGCTGCAACGCCTGCCCGTTCAACCGCCGCCCGACCCCGGCCAGGAACCGGCGTCGCTCCGCCGACAGCATCGACAAGCCCACGGTGTGCGCATCGAGGCGCCGCAGGTAGGCCAGTTTCTCCAGCTCCGCCCTCGCTGCTACCGGGCTCGACGACGTCGGCCCACATCCAGCCAGGATAGCGGCGTCCGGCCGAGATATGCGTCCGGGACCAGCAGGTCCAGCTCGACGCACCGCCGCTCGGTGAGCAGGTGCCGCACCCGCGACCACGTCTCCGTCCGAGCGCGGGCCCGGGCCGCACCTCGACTTGCCCGCCCCAATCGTCGCGACCGCGCTCGGCTATCACCACGCCACCAGCGCCCGCCGCGCCACCGAGGCCGGCACCACCTGGTCCAACTACGCCCCCGGCGACCACAGAATGAGATTCGGACCCCGCCCGTCAGATACCGTTGGTCCACTCGTGATCCGGCGTGATGCCAACCACGAAGTGTTCATCGCCGCATACGGCGCAGGTGTCATCGTCTGAGCTGAAGCGCCCGCAAGCGTCGATCTCGCCGGCGTCGACCTCATCGCCGGTGCGGCTGGCCGCGATCGGGACGCACGGCCAGGGCAGCGTGTTGCGAGCGTCGAACAGGGCCAGGCGCCGTGCTGGCCCAGGATCTTCCGGCCCTCGCCGCCGGCCAGTTTGGTTCGATCACCTTCGCCTTCATCGGATCCCTCTCGCACTCTCCCTGGATGCGACCGGGGGCGAGCCGGGCCGTGCCAGGTGCCGGGAGACGCGAAGATCGGAGCGGCGGACCTCGAGTACCTGCCGCTGGTCCAGCTGGTTCCAGGGTGGGGTGGGCTGGTCCCAGCCGGTCGAGGCGATCACCACCCGGCCGGGCTCGACGAGGTAGTTGAGGGGGAAGAACCCGGGGCCGCGACGTCGGCTGACGGCGGAGTCCGGGTCGTGGTCGGCGTAGGCGTACAACGACCGTTCCGTGAGCAGCAGGCAGTTAAGTCCGCTGTAGCGGGTGGCGCGGCGTCGTACCGCGGCTGCGGCCGAGCTCAGCGCGGTCGCCGGGTCGGTCCGCTGTAGGAGCTGCCTGACCAGGAGGAAGAATCGTTCGCTGTCGGTCGTGCCGACCGCCGCTTCGAGCAGCGGTGGTGCGAGTAACTCGTCGATGGCGCCGGCCGGGGAGAAGTCACCGTTGTGGGCGAAGGCGACCGTCGCCGACCGGAACGGGTGGGTGTTGGCCAGGACGAGGGGTGAACCGGGATTGGCCAGCCTGATGTGCAGCAGGGCGGCGTCCGTCGTGATCCGGCCCAGGGCGTCGGTGAATCCCACGCTGGTACGGGCCGACGTCGGCTCCTTGTCGACGCGGAGTTCGTCGCCGTGCCAGTGGGCCACGCCCCAGCCGTCGCAGTGGTCGGTCGACAGTTCGGTGAATGCGGGCAGTTCGGTGGCGAGCAAATCGGCCAGGCGACCGGCGGAGGCGCCAACTACACCCAACAGACGGCACACGTGCGTACTTCCTTTGTGTAGAGCGTGTAGTCAGCTTCGCCGCTGCAGGATCGCGGCGAGCCACGACAGCAATGCGTTGACCGCGACGAACATGAGGGTCATCACGAGGTAGGTCTGGATGAGGGCGTGGGTGTACTCGCCGAGCACCCTGCCCGCGTGGAGCAGCTCGAGGAAACTCACCACGTAGCCGAGCGTGCTCTCCTTGAGCAGGCGGATGAACTGCGTCACCAGCGCCGGGGCGATGCGGCGTAGGGCCTGTGGGAGCACCACCAGTCGCATGGTGGTCGCCGGGCGTAGGCCTATGCACAGTCCGGCCTCGGTCTGTCCCTTGTCGATCGACAGGATGCCGGCACGGAAGATCTCGGCCAGGGCGGCCACGTTCGAGATCACGATCGGCACGACCAGTTGCCAGAAGATCGGAAGCCGGAGCCCGAATCGGGGTGCCAGGATCAGGAAGGCGAACAGCAGCAGGAGGACCGGCACCGCACGGAACACTTCTATGTATGCCACCGCTGGCCACCGGATGACGCGTCGCCGGGACAGCCGGCCGAGCGCGACCAGGAACCCGAGCGGTGCCGCGATGACGGCGCTGACGCCGGCGGCCA
The DNA here is from genome assembly GCF_040639595.1 of Micromonospora sp. NPDC023814. Classification (NCBI taxonomy): domain Bacteria; kingdom Bacillati; phylum Actinomycetota; class Actinomycetes; order Micromonosporales; family Micromonosporaceae; genus Micromonospora; species Micromonospora sp. NPDC023814. The sequence continues at coordinate 11,786 of NZ_JBFAAF010000117.1, read as the reverse complement.
AGAGGGTCGCCGCGAGGCCCCGGAGTAGGAAGGTCATGACGGGCCACTGCCCGAAGAGCATCCACTTGGCGAGGTCGAGCTGGCCGTGGGCATGGAACTCGGTGATGGCCTGCCAGAGCAGTCCGGCCAGGAGCACGGTGGTGCCTGCGGTTGCCAGTCGGATCCAGCGCCGGCCGCGGGGACCGGGCTGGTCGAACAGGGCGTGCTCGTGGACGCTCATTGTCCGATCGCCACCTTCTTCTCCAGGAGTCCGGTGACGAATCCGATACTCAGGGTCAGTACCAGGTAGAGCCCGGTGCTGATCAGGAAGGTCGGTCCGGCGTCGGCGTACTCCAGGTTGATCAGGTCGGTTTCACCGGTCAGCTCGGTGACCCCGACCGCTGCGGCGAGGGAGCTGCTCAGGGCGACCGCGATGAAGATGTTGCCCAGGGGCTGGACCATGGACCGGAACGCGCGCGGAAGTATGACGTGGCGCAGGCTGCGCGCCGTGGTCATGCCCAGCGCCCGTGCGGCTTCGGCCTCGCCGGGTGGCACCGTTCGGATGCCGGCCCGGATCGTCTCGGCGACGAGGGCGGCCCCGTACATCGCCATCGCGGTGGTGACCGTCCAGAACAGGTCGTACAGGATTCCGATCTCGGGCAGCCCGAAGACGAACAGGACCAGCAGGACCAGCAGCGGTGTGTTGCGCATGAACTGCACGTAGGTGCCGGCGCAGAACCGCAGCAGCGGCACCGGCACGATCCGCATGACCGCCAGGAGGGTGCCCAGGACCATGGCGCCGGCGAACGAGGCTGCCGTGAGTTCGACGGTGACCAGGAGGCCGGCTCCCAGCCGGCCGAGGTGGCTGAGCGCGCCGTCGAACAGTGAGATCCCAGCCATCTCCGACACGTACTGCACTGACGTTCTCTCAGCTTCCGGCTGCGGAGCCGATGACCGGTGGTGCGGGCGGCTCGCCCTCGATCGCGGTGCCTACGGACGCCTTCCAGACGCGGTCCCACAGGCCGGCGTCGATGAGCTTCGTCAGCCATCCGTTGACGAACGTCTTGAACTGCGCGTCGCCGGGAGGCAGTCCGATCCCGTAGGGATCCTCGGTGAACGGCTGGCCAACGATCTTGACCTGCGGGTCGCGCTCGGCGTTACCGACGAGAATGGCCTGGTCGAGCACGTACGCGTCGGCTCGGCCCTGGCGAAGCGCCTGGACGCACTGGTCGTTGGTTTCGAGCAGGAGCAGCTTCGCGTCCGGCACGAGTTGCTCGAGCGTGTTGACGGCGGTCGAGTTGCTCTGGGTCACGACCGTCCGGCCGGCCAGGTCGGACGGCGACGTGATGGTGGTCTCCGACTTCTTGACCAGGATGGAGGTGCCCGAGTTGAAGTAGGGTCCGGCGAAGTTGATCTTCTCGGCGCGGGCCGGCGTGATGGTGTAGGTGGCGAGCACCGCGTCGACGGTGCCGTTCTGCAGCAACAGTTCCCGGGTCTGCGCCGTGACCTGGACCAGCTCGACTGACGGCGTTCCGGTGATGTACTTGGCCAGGAGCTGGGCCAGATAGGCGTCGAAGCCGGTCGTCTTTCCGGTGATCGGGTCCTTCAACGAGAACAGGGCGGCGGTGGTGGTGCCGCCGACGCGCAGTGTGCCCGCCTGTTTGATGGTGGCCATCCGGCTGCCCGCGGGCAGGTCGGCTGGGTCGGCGACGGGGGCGTCAGCCAGGATCTGCTCGATGGATTCGCTGCCCGCTCCCCCTTCGGACGCCGCGGTGCCGGGTGGAGTCGGGAGTGCGGCCGAGCTGCATCCGGCCGTCACGCCGATGGCGGTGGCCAGCGCCACCGCGGTGGCCAGGACGACTGCCCGCCGGCCAGCGGGCCGGCGATGGCCGCGTGCGGCCAGGGCGGTGGATGATTCCATGTGTGTTTCTCCTCCGGGTGTGTCCGGAACTGCTCGGGGGTGTGTCCGGATGAACGTGGGGCCGGACGGTCGGCGAATACCTCCGGTCACTGAATGGCTGCGCCGGCCGGTTTGGCTGCGGAGAAAGCATCGGACCGATGCCGGTGGAACGTCCAATCAAAACGTCACCGAGCATTCATAAGTGATCTTTATGATTTGACTCGTGTTGGACGCGCATCAGTTGTTTATCCTGGCCGAGGTGGCGCGGTGCGGCTCGTACACGGCGGCGGCCAAAGCACTCGGTTACTCCCAGCCGGCCATCAGCTATCAGATGCGGCTGCTCGAACGGGCCACCCGGGCGCCCCTGGTGATGCGGGCCGGGCGAGGAATCGTGCTGACCGAGGTCGGCCGCCGGCTGGCCGACCACGCCGACATCGTGCGGGCCGCCCTTGTGGCCGCCGAGTCGGAGATCAGGGAGCTGAGCGAGCAACGGGCCGACACCGTCCGTCTCGGGGCGTTCCAGAGCAGCTGCGCCACCCTGGTCCCCGCCCTGCTGGATCGACTCGCCCGGACCGCGCCGGACGACGGTGCACGTCCCGCGCCACAGCTCGTCGTGCACCAGGTCGAACCACCGGAGGCCGCGCAGCTACTGCGGTCCGGCAAGATCGATGTCGGGCTGCTGTGCGACTGGACCAACGAGGGCACGGCTGACGCGGAGCGCGGTCTTCGCCGCGTCTCTCTGATGACCGATCGCAGGTGCGTGGTGGTGCCGGCGGACCATTGGCTGGCCCGAGGGACGTCTGACACCGACGAGGTCGACTTCGCCGACCTGGCGGACGAGCCGTGGGTCATGGAGACGGTGCGGGACAGGTTTCTCGCCGCCTGCGCGGGCGCTCGATTCACACCTCGGCTCGTGGCCACCGCAGACGACCATGTCACGATCCAGAACCTCGTCACCAGCGGCGTCGGTATCACCCTCATGAACGAGCTGGCCATCTCGGCGCATCTCGACAGCCGGCTCCGCGTCCGACAGCTGGCCAACTGGCCGCAGCGTCGGATCTACGCACTGGTTTCGCCGGAGGTCCTGCGCGAGGCGCCGGTCGCGCACACGCTGCGGGAGTTGCGCTCGACCGCGCGCACTCTCCGCCGCCGCTGGCGGTCGCTTCCGGTCGGCACGGGTCGTCCCGGAGGGCAGGCGGCGTGAGCGCCACAACTCCCACTTAACCTACAGGTTAACAGGTGCTTTGGCTCACACTTACTGGCATCGAACCGTCGTCGGACCTAGCCTTCATGCCTGAATGCAAACAGGTGTCTTATCCGGCGCCGCTTCGTCGAATTCCCACCGGCTGTAGCAACACCGTTTGAGCTTGACGGCATAGCTGGACCCGGGCCGTCCCGGCCCAACCGTAAGCGGCATCGCCGTTGAGGCACGTTTCTCCGCGCCGACGGTGATGCCGGGCTTTGCCATGCGCGAGAAACGTATTCCTCCACCGCATCACGCCGCCGTGCCGAACGGTCGCGCTGCCCGGCGGCACACCAATGACCGGACCGCCGGCAAAGAAGGGGGACCAGCGGTTGACGTCGCCACAGGACCAGCCCGGGCAGCAGCCGGCGCCCGAACCTACGCCCGGGGGCATGACCGAGGCGGTACGGCAGTACGGGTCGCAGTTCGACGGAACGCAGGGACTCGAGCACATCGCGACAGTGCCCGAAAGCATCGTCCAGTGGCTGCTCGAACAGGTGAAGGCCGCGGTCGGTACACGCGCGTCCATCGGCGCTGATCTTGATCGGCGCCTCACCTCGGACTACCTGCTCACGGAGTGGCCACGGGTGCGCAGTACATCCGGGCTACCGCTGTCGAGTCCCGCCGACGGTGACCAGACCCCGTGGCTGCGGGTGCTGCTGCACGACGCGGCGGCAGCGGACCCCGGTATCGAGCAGATGCCCGACGGTCCACCCGTCACACTCCAGCGCTGGGCGTTCGGCGGATGGGAGGTGGCGGAGAGCGGCAGCACCAGCGATCTGCGGACCCTACGCCTGCCGTTCGCCTACTCGCACCAGTGGCCGGCCGACGACGACAGCGTGCTGCGCCAGATGACCCTGACGGTGCAGCCGACGATGACGTACAACCAGACGTCGACCTCGGCGACGGTCACCGGCGCGGTGCAGGCGCTGACGCTGTTGCGTAGTCGCGAGCGCTCGTGGCCGTACCGCTACCGGATGCGGTGGCAGCTGCGCATGGGCGACAATGCGGACCGCCCGTGGACCGACCTCGCGAGCCCGCCGGCCGAGCGGCTGACGGTGTGGTTCCCGAAGCATCTCGTCCAGGACCCGCTCCCGGACGCGGAGCAGCCTCGACCGGCGCCGCTAGACATCCTGCGCACCGATGTGCCCTTGCTCGGCGTGCAGTCGGTGCCGAACGCCGACCAGGTCTTCCGCGATGTCATGGCGTCGTTCCGGCCGCACCTCGCGGCGTTGTCGACGGCGTCGAGACGGGACCTGTGGGAGTTCTTCGGCGAGTACAGCCTGCGCGCGAACATCCCGTTGTCGTGGGTGGGAAGCCACCCGTCGCCGCTGTTGTTCGACGACGACGGATCCGTGATCGGATACCTCCGGATGCGTACGACGTTGGTCGCCCGGGAGGTCACCGGTCCGGCCACGCAGGACGCCGTGTTGGAGTCGCATGTGCTGCGGATCCTGCGGGTCGACGGTTCCGCGGAGGTCACCAACGCGGCCGGCGTCGACTTCTTCGCAAACTTCGGGATGTCGGCACCGCCGGCCGATCCCGGCACCGAGCCGACCGGCGGATCCGTCCAGGGACAGGCCGGGGCACGGCATCAGGTGTCGCACACACTGGGATCCGGTGGTGGGGCGCGCACCTCGCACTCGCTGCGCGTGCGGAAACCGCTGATCCCGCAGGCCGTCGACGTGATCTTCGAGGTGGAACTGGTCCGTGCGACCGGTGCCGCGGCCCACCCCGATCCGGTGACGCCCCTGGGGTCCGGCGAGCCGCACCGGGCGATCCTGCGGGTACCGTCCGCGGACCTCGTCGGCCGGCGACCGACCACGCCGCGCTACCTGCCACCCGAGATCGCGCAGCTCCGGTCGATCGGCGTCTCCACCACACCGTTGCGGGTCACGGGTGCCGAGCCGTTGTTCGCAGCGGCCGAGACCTGGCTGACGGAGCACGGCTTCCTGCCGCCCGAGGGCGAATCGGCGCTGAAGAGGCTGACCGACGAGGCGACCAGGGTGCAGCGCCTGGTGAACGCGCGCAAGCTCGACGTGGCCCGCTCCGGTGTGGGACTGCGCGGCGCCGTGGACGAGATGATCGAGGGTGGCTACCCGGTCGTGTTCGAACTCCCGGTCCGTGGCGAGATCCAGCGTGCCGAAGCACGCATCGTCGCCGAGCGCCGCTTCACCGGCGAGCCCCAGGGAGGAGTCGATCATTTCCTGTTCCTGCCCGACGTCCAGACGCTGAACTGGACGGGGTCGACGCTGCCCGCCAGTGAGGGGCGCGCCCGATCGCCGTTCGGCTGGAACGGGGGCGTTGCCGGCTCCCCCGCCAACCCGGTCGAGACGGCCGACCAGGATCGGCCGTCGCAGGCCTTCTCCGGCGGCGTCACCCGCTTCTCCCGGCCCGCCACCATCACCGACACCAACATCGGATTCGGGCAGGAGCTTTACGCGCTCAGCCCGACCGGTGAGGGTTCGCACGCGTTCCGGGTGCCGGTGCGGTTTCGCCTGGAGATCTCGTGGAGCCACGGCGATCCACCCTCGCCGACTGAGGCCGACGGAATGTTCGCGTTGGCGGTACCCACCTACCGCACGCTCGCCGAGCCGGCGGAGATCCGCCCGTACCAGGATCCCGCACCACGGAGTGTCACCGATCAGGATCGCGCCAGCCTGAACCAACCAGACGAGGTGATCTACCGCAACGGGGCGCTGCGGCTGCCCAGCCTGGCGTATGTGGACCGGGTGGAGGGCAGCCGGGTGATCCGTGCGGTGGTCAGAGACCTCATCGGTGCCGGACGCCACGGCGCTGCCGCCGCCGAACAGCCGACCGTCTCAGCCCCCCGCATGCCGGGCGCGTTCCCCGCCGACGATGCGGCGGTGCCGCCACCGGTGCAGGGCAACCTGGAGATGCAGCCGGTGAGGCCCCCGCGCAGGCTGCCGGGTGCGGCCGAGGCGGATCGGTCGCTCGCCATGCCCGGCGCTTTCCCGGCCGACGAGGCGACCGCACAGGCGCAGGAGGCCGGTGACGCGCCAGCCGCCGACGACCTGGTGCTCTGGCCGTGGGACGGCCGGATGGCGCGATGGCTCGGCGGGACGGCGGTGACCGGGTGGGCGTGGGCGAAGCGGCGGGCAATCGGCGAGCCACTGGACCGGCCGGAGAGCATGGCGCAGGAGGTGGCGTACGCGGCAGTGTCGCCCCACCATCTGGCGGCCAACGCCCTGCAGGTCTTCAACAACCAGTACGTGGTCGAGAACATCGGCGGGCACGGCATGGTGTGGGGCATCGACGTGTCGGTGACGGTCGAAGGCTATCTGACCGACGTGAAGCTCCTGCCCGCGCCCGGGATCATGGACATGGAGAGCTGGCTGCAGTCCTTTGACGGATCGTCGCAGACGGCGGAGCACAGCGTCGGATACGAGCTGCCGGCGACGGTCACGGGCACCTACGGCAGCGTCACGCAGTTCGTACCGTCCGGGACGTACACCCATCTCAGGCGGACGGACACCCGCACGACGTTCAGCGACAACACGATGGCGTTCCGGGTCACGACGGAGAACGACGTCTCGGTGTTCCGCTTCTCGGCGAAGGCCGTCTACGTCATCACGGTCACCAAGGGCGTCCGCAACGTGGCGGCTGGGACCCTCGCGGGCCAGCCGTTCTTCGAGGGGCAGATCGCGGTCGAACTACCCGAGGCCGTGGAGTTCCTGCTCGTCGAGAACGACCTGCTCAACCACCCGGAGTTGCGGCAGATCCCCGGGGTTACGCAAGCCGACCCGCAGCAGACTGCCGCGATCGCCGACCGCGCGCTGCCCTCCTGGTTCGTGTACGGCCGAGGAGGGCTCGGCTTCGGCGTGGCCACCGCCGTGATCCCCCAGGGCTCGCGCCCGCAGTTACGCACCCACATCCGCGCGCTGGTCGAGGCCCAGGCACCGGGGGTGACCCGCCCCGGCCACGCCGCGTACCTGCCCGGCGTCCGATCGCGGATCGCCGACCACACTTCTCCTCTCGGGCTGCGAACACTGATCAACATCGGCCCTGATGGCCGCGCCTCGTTCCACTTCGTGCACCGGTCGTGGCTCGGGCCACGACTGGTGGAAATCGAGTTCCGCGCGCAGCCGGTGGAGAACCCCACGCAGCTCGCGGCACGGCGAGGCCGGCAGACCTCGTCCAACGCGGGCCTGGACACCATCCTGGCCCACTCGTCCGGCGAAGGCGGCTCACTGCCGACCCCGGGCGCGAGCAAGCAGAGCGTCACCCGGGTCGTCGCCAACAGTGCGGCCTTCTCACCGATGGTCAAACAGCACGGTCACCAGGCGCAACCGTCCCTCACGATCGGCACCCAGCACCAGCGTGTGCAGACCGCGACGTCGCTCAGGGAGTACCGCACCTGGGAACGGACGATCGCCACCACCCAGTTCGACCGCGTCCCCTACACGCTCGGCGTGGCCGTACGCTCGATGCCGTTGGACGACGCACTCGTCGTCCGGGTGGGCCGGGCCGCGATCAACGGACTCCTCTGGCCCGTCCGGCTGGCCTGGCCCAACCTGCCGACGCTGAGCGCGGTCGGCGAGTCGTCCCACACCTTCGCGGCCCTGGTCACGTTGCGTTTCAGCGAGGCGGAGACGCCTCGTGTCCCGCTCGGGAACCAGCGACGGGTCTCGCCGCTGCTGCTCAGTTCCGCCCCGGCCGCCGTCGTACCCCCGCCCACCGACGCGGTCGCCATCGACCTGGAGATCCCGGCAGAAGTTCGTGACCTGGTGACCGGCCCGTCCTGGCGGCCGAGCCGACCGTTCTCCGTGTACGACTTCGACGCGGTCGCGGAACTCGCCCAAGCGATTCGGACCGTCGACCCGTCCCTGGCCGACGACGATCAGTTGCACAACTCCACATCCGCGGAGGGCATCTTCGTCCGCCTGTCCAGCCTTGCCCGCACGGGCAGGGTCACCATGCTGGAACCAGCCGCAGTGGGCCGGTTACTGGGCCGCGCGGGCAGGCCGGGTACGTCGCTGCAGTTCGCGCTCTTCTCACCACGGCCCGCGAGTTCCAGTCGCAACGTGGCCATCGACAGCATCAACGCCAACACCGACAGCTTCACCACGACCGTCACCGGGTCGGTGATCCCGGCGATGACCTTCGGTGACACCCACCCGCTCACTCGGGACGTCACCAACTCCGGCGGCCCGACGGTGCCGATCGTCGGGGTCGACGCGGCCCACGGCCAGGGCGTTGGCGGCTCGGCACAGCGACGCGAGATCCTCCGGTTCGGCACTCCCATGGAGTCGGCCGCCGGGCACGGCACACCGGGATACCAGGTCGTCGCCGTCGCCGTGATCCGGGTCGACGGTCCCCGCGGAACCCGTTGGGTCGTCGGCAACATCGACATGCGCACCACAGAAGCCCCACCCGTCCAGGCATCGGTCGAGGTGGTCGCGCCCAGGGTGCCGGACACGGCACCGCCTGCCCGGGACGTCGCGTCGACGTCGCCGGTGCGCCCCGCACCGCGTACGCCGAGCATTGCGTCGTTGGATGTCGACGTGGCGCAGGCCGCGCCGACCGCCCACGACGACGTCGCGCCACCGCACACCACGACCAGCGCAGAGCAGACGCCGGACGACCCGCCGTCCACGCCGGCGGATCCGCCGTCCGTCGCATCGACGCTGCACGCGGACGACGATCCGGCGATCGCCGTAGCCGACCCTGTCCAGGACGACCCGCTGATGCCCGAGGAAGTCAGATCCGTGGACGGGGTCTGGTTCGTCGGCGCCCTGCCGGGACGCCGTGACGAGCTGGCGCTGACCGGGCTGACGCAGGCGGTGCTGGCGGCGGGAGCGCAGCGGCACGTGGTGATCGTCAACACGCCCCGGCTGCAGCCGCAGAACGCCTCCGTCGTCGCGGCGGTACGTCAGGCAGTGGACCGGCTCGCCTGGTGGGACGGGCGTGGCGTGGTCGTCGCTGTGCTGCACGCCGACCCGGTGCTGGAGGCATGGCTTGATCGTGCGTCGGTGGTGACCGTGCGACGAGTGCCGGCACCGGTCGACAAGAACCAGGTGGCCCTGGACACCGTATGGGAGCTACGCGGCGCGGGAGGCCGGCGCGAGCTGTTCCGGGAACGACCGACCGCCGACCTGGTGACCGCGGCGGTCGAGGCGAGCCGGGCAGTGGCACGCCCGCCGCTGCCACGGGACCTGGCTCGGTGGCTCTCCACCAACACCTGGCCTCAGCGACAGGACATCTTCGACGAGCTCGGGGACCGGCTCGTACGCCCCGAACTGCTCGACGCGCTCGAGCAGACCGTGACCGCCGAGGGCCGGCCGGGAAACGTCCTGACCTGGCTCGACCAGGTTGGTCCATGGCAGGTGGCCGAGCGGATCAGACACGACTCTGAACGCGTTCGCCACGGGCTCGGGGTGGCCGAATCCAGCAGCACCCGGCGCGGGATCGCCAACCGGGTGCTGGAGGAAATGTGGGCGCAGAGCCGCGCCGCTCGGGAACTCGCGGCGATGTCAGTGCTCCTGCGGCGTGAGCTGGCCGCCCGTCACGACACCGCGCACGTGACGGCACCCGGTCTGACCAGGGTGCCAGTCACCGCTGACCCATGGAGCCAGCACTCTCCCGTCGCTGCCCTGTCGACCCGGCAGATGTTCGCCTACCTGACGCGTAGAGAGCCGGAATGGCGAGATCCGCATGCTGGCCGCTTCATGCTTCGCGCCGTATTCGACCACCAGCTGTCGTACGAGGATTACGCCTCGTTGGTCCTGGCGGGCGGCACCAGCACGAGCCAACGGGTGGAAGGCGTCATCGCCACGGCGGTCGCCGTCGTCCTGGAACTGTCCCGTCGAGGCCCCGACCAACGCCGCGATGAGGAGGTGCTCCGTAGCGTCGACGACGTGATCACGAGCGTGCAGTGTCTGATTGACCCGACCCTACGCGTGGAATGGGTGTCCCGCACCGACCCAGCCTGGTGGAACGGCACTCCGCTGGCCGCCACTCTGCACCGCGACGGCCAGCTGCCGTCCGCGACAACCCGACTCAACCATCTCGCCGCGCTGATCGTGGCGTGCAGTTACTGATCCGACTCAAGTGATCGAGCCGGAATGCCGGTGAACTCGGTGGTCCATGCTGGTCCGACCGTCCGTTGTCGCTGGTACTGAGGACATCCCGGTGGTGGACCTGTCCACCGGTGATGAGCAGGCACGATGCTGCCCGGGGTGTGGGCAGTGGGCGGTTCGGGTGAAGCAGTGGGCCACAACTCGGCCGCGGGATCTGCCGGTGGGTGGCCGGCCGGTGCGGCTGCGCTGGCGGAAACGGCGCTGGTACTGCCCGACAGCCGCCTGCCCGCGCACGTCGTTCACTGAACAAGTCGCCCAGGTACCCGTCCGTTCCCCTCGGTCGTGCAGGCTCGTCCCTGCCCGAGGTTCTCGGTCGGGTCAAGGCTCGCCGGAAGCGACCGCGTAGCGGCTTGGCCTTGACCAGGCCGGGGTTCTCGAGCAGCCCTGTGGACGTCCGGCTCGACCGTCCCAGCCCGCGCCTGGCCGGTGATGGTAGCCCAGGCGAGGTGCTCCGCCGCGAACGCGACACCAGCCCGCAGCTGCCGTGGTGGCCACCGCGACCGCATCAGTCGGCAGGGTGAATGAACTTGGTGATCTACTTCGTCACCACCGCCCGACAGGACTGGACACAGCCAGACTCAAAGGGACAGGGCGACACATAGGGGATGCTCGTCGGACGAGCAGCCACCGAGCAGCCACACGTCCACAAGGGACAGATAAGCGAAGGGCCTGACCCACGTTTCCGCAGGTCAGGCGCTTGCGATCTTGTGCGCCCGAAGGGACTCGAACCCCTAACCTTCTGATCCGTAGGGCGAACGGATCCCGACGGTCGATGAGGACGCTGGGTGAGCCGAGGAAACCAAGCTGCTCGGCCTCAGCCTGGCTGCTCACCACCCGGACGGTGATCCGCACTGTCGACAGGCCCACCTCGTCGAGCGCGCGACGCACCACCGCGGCGGCCGGGCCTTCATTCGGGCAGTCCTCAACCAGCAGCAGCTCCACCTTCACCCGCCCATCGTGCCCGGCTGCCGAAGGGGTCGGCCAGTACCTGATCACTGCACCGTACAGGGCATGCGGGCCCCCGTTTGCCTTACCTGCCGATCAATGCCAGACAGGCAACGGGGCCCATCGGCGTTGCAGCACCTGACAGCTCTCGACGCTCTGGCCGCCGACGCGCGTGATACCCGGAAAGCAGCCTGGTGGCGACGATGTCGCGCATCCGGCAGAAGGTTACACCTGGCCGGGCCGCCTCGGTGCCACGGACAACGGCGCCACGGTGGCTGGCGTCGGGAGGACTGCGAGTTCGGCGAGGCTCGCCCAGGCCCCGGGCACGTCGAGCGCTCGGGCGGCGTACGCGAGATTCTGCAGCTCCTCGCCGAGGTAGCGGTCGTACTTGTCGTGCATCTTGGCCCGGACCGTGCTGGCGAGCGCCACCGGGTCGGGCGGCGGGCTCACGGCGAGTTCCTTGATCACCTCAAGGAGTTGGGCCGGTGAGCAGTTGTCGACGGTGATGGCCAAGCCGTCCTGGCCGACCTCTAGGTGTACTGCCCAGGGACGTTGGTCGAGATTGTGTGACGACACGATCTGATGTCGTAGGCAGGTGAAGGCCTCCGGTTGTGGAGTG